>DHMA01000128.1:295-3357 GCA_002405555.1 Opitutia bacterium UBA4654 | reverse complement strand
CTATTTTTCGGGCACACATCACACAGCCCCGCACGCAAAATCTATACGCGACATCGCCGCCCGCGTGAAGCTCGCAAAACTTATTCCCGTGTGGGAGAACCTCAACAACACGCCGCTTTCGGAAAGAAAACTCGAAAACGGAGTCTACCAAAGCCCGACCGCCTACATGTCGCCCGATGCGTACTCGGCGGTGCGCCCGCAGGGCGACGGCATGTTCTTTGTGTTCATTACCGACAACGGCGCGGTGAAAATTCCGCAGGGCAAAAAGCTCGATAAAATCGTGTACCTCGACGGAATTTTCGGCGAATGCGGAGTCGTGCCGAACGGCATTCTCAAAAACGCGGACGGAACAATCTACCCGTCGGCGGGAGGACTCGCGGGGCAGGCGTTCTGGGCAAAATTCAAATAAACGCGCTTGACCCGCAGACGCGGCGCGTTATTTTACTCAAATTTACTCAATCAATATATAGATAGCAGGAGACAACATACATGACAAAACTTACTCTCGCAACACTCTGCGCCGCAACGGCAATGCTCTCGTTCGGCTGCGCGTCGAGACCCGACGTTTCGAAAGTCGGCGACAACCGCGTGGAATACAAATTCGAGGACAACCAAAAGCCCCTCGTAAACCCCGGAATGGGCTGGGTTCACCACTACTATTCGGGCAGAACGGGCAACTACGGCTACTACCTGAAACCGTCCGACTCTCTCGACTGGTTTCCCGGGGCGAACGTGCAATACATGCGCATTCCGTGGGCTTTCGTAGAACCCAAAGAGGGAGAATACAACTGGTCGGTCTTCGACACGCCCGCGCAACGCTATGTGCAAAGCGGCAAACAATTCGCAATCCGCATAAACTGCTGCGAACACTGGATTCCGTGGGCAACGCCCAAGTGGCTTAAAGACAAGGGCTGCAAAGGCGTACAGTTCACCGTCCGCCGCGGACCCGACCCCAACGGCGCGTGCTGGGAACCCGACTATCTCGACCCAATCTACCTCGAACACCTCGAACGCCTCATAAAGAACCTCGCCGCCCGCTACGACGGCGACCCGAACGTTGCGTTTATCGACATCGGCACTTTCGGACTCTGGGGCGAAGGACACACGGGCGCAAGCAGCAAACTCCCCCGCGACGTGCAAATCAAGGCGGTCAAACTGCAAATCGACATCTACACAAAATACTTCAAAAAGACGCAACTCTGCATTAGCGACGACGTAGACGGCTGGAAGGAACAGGAAAAATTCCCCGTGCTCGACTACGCCCGCTCGAAGGGCGTCTCGCTCCGCGACGACTCAATTCTGGTCGACATTCCCGAAGCCCCGAACCCCAACAAAAAGGGACACAAAAAGGCGTCGTGGTACCACGACG
This sequence comes from Opitutia bacterium UBA4654, assembly GCA_002405555.1. Taxonomy (GTDB): domain Bacteria; phylum Verrucomicrobiota; class Verrucomicrobiia; order Opitutales; family Intestinicryptomonadaceae; genus Merdousia. Next base: position 1,988 of record DHMA01000128.1, on the reverse strand, counting down.
GACTCGCCGGCAAATACTGGCCGACAATGCCCGTAATCGTCGAACACGAACACTACGGACTCTCGAAAGCCCGCGGCGCGTGGAAAGGCGAATGGCTCGAAAACAGCGTGGAGGCATACCACTGCTCTTTCCTCTCAATCCACTGGTGGCCCGAACAGTTCTACAAGGAAAACAGGGAGTCAATCGAACGCATCAATTTGAGACTCGGATACAGACTCAATTTGAAGTCGATTGAAATGCCGAAGTCGGTTGAAATCGGCGAACGCTTCCCCGTGCGCTTCGCGTGGGCAAACGTGGGCGTAGCGCCGTTCTACGCGGGCGGATACGCGACAATCACAATCAAGGACAAAAAAGGCGGCATAGTGGCGGTTCTCGTTGACGACACACTGAACCTCTCGACACTCCCCGTGGAGGAAAAGGGCAAAGAAAAAGTCGTTTCGAGCACAAAGACATTCAATATCGGCTTCCTCAACCCCAAAGAATTCTTCAACGAATTTACGCTCAACATGGAAAAGCGCGACGGCGCGGAATTCTACGGCGCGCCCGTAGTTCCCGCAACAAAGGCGGGCAAGTACGACGTCTACGTCTCGGTGGGCATGCGCGACGGCACTCCGCAAATCGCGCTTCCGCTCGACCTGCCGACGGACGGACACAAACGCTATAAAATCGGCACAATCCGCGTGAAAGAGCCGAGCGTCCCGGGGGTTGAAATCAAGACGCCCGAAAACGCGCCGCTCTCAACGATGGACTACGACGCCAGCGGCAAAAAATTCAAGTGGTAAACCCCGCCGCGCAAACAACACAACGCGCGACAAATAAAAACACAAACCGCACTCCCAACAGAGCGCGGTTTTTTTGTTTTGAAAAAATGCAAGAGAGAAACAGCCCCTTAGTGTTTTATCCTTTTCATAAAGCTAATACACAAAAAATGCGGACGCATTTTTTCAAATCGGCAATCCGCATACTAATCTAAAAAACTTCATGCGCGGGCTGTGCGCGGGAGGACAGGCGGGAATTTTCGCGGTAGCGAAAACCGCCTTTTGGGGGCGGCAGCCCCCTCTGCCGGCGTGCAGGCTCCAGCCTGCAAAAACTTCATGCGCGGCTGCGCCGCGCTGCTTAGGCTTGTCAATCTGCGTATAGAAATGTGGCTTTGCGAAGTGAGGCGACGGGAGCGTACTAAAGTACGTGACCAAGCCGCAACAAGCGAAACGCATTTCTATGCCAGATTCACAAGCCCAATCGGCACTTGGGCTATCCGCTAAGCCTCCGCTTCTTCTTCGCCGAGAGTCATGCCGCCGACGACCGTGGTGTTGCCCTCAATCGCCGCGCGTATCTTGTCGCATACTTCGGGGTGCTGCATGAGGTACGCCTTCGCCGCCTCGCGCCCCTGCCCGATAAGCTCGCCGTCGTAGGAAATCCACGCGCCTTTCTTTTCGAGAATTTTCTGCTCAATGCCGAGGTCGATAAGACTGCCCGTTTTGGAAATGCCCTCGTCGTACATGATGTCGAATTCGCATTCGGTAAACGGCGGCGCAACCTTGTTTTTGACGACCTTGATTTTCGTGCGGTTGCCCACAACCTTGCCCGACGGGTCCTTAATCTGCCCGATTCTGCGAATGTCGATGCGCACCGACGCAAAGAATTTCAGGGCGCGGCCGCCTGGGGTGGTTTCGGGGTTGCCGAACATCACGCC
>DHMA01000128.1:0-251 GCA_002405555.1 Opitutia bacterium UBA4654 | reverse complement strand
AACATCACGCCGATTTTCTCGCGGATTTGGTTTGTGAAAACGCAAATGCACTTGGTCTTGCTGATTGCCGCTGTGAGGCGGCGCATCGCCTGACTCATCATGCGGGCCTGCAAGCCCACGGTGGTGTCGCCCATCTGGCCTTCAAGCTCCTGACGCGAAACGAGCGCGGCAACGGAGTCTATCACAACGACGTCGATTGCGCCCGAACGGATAAGGGTTTCGGCGATGTTGAGGGCGTCCTCGCCGCATTC
>DHMA01000075.1:3689-5445 GCA_002405555.1 Opitutia bacterium UBA4654 | reverse complement strand
CCGCCGACATCATCGCGGGCGGTTGCTTCGACAACAACCTGCTTTGCATAGGCGAAAAGGAAATCTTCGTCCTCGAAAGCGTAGCCGACGCGTTCATGAGGGCGCTCGACGCGCAGGGAGCGGTTAAAATCGGCGGCAGCGCGCTCGACAGGCTCACCGACGCCGTGTTCGCAAAGAAGGACGGCCGCTACGTTCTCAAACGCGACTTGGTCGGCAAAGACCCGCAGGTTCTGGCGCAGGCGGCGGGCGTTTCGGTCTCGGCGAACGCGCCCATGCTCTACGCGCAGACCGACGCAAACCATCCGTTTGTGGTCGAAGAACAGATGATGCCGATGATTCCCGTGACGGTTGTAAAAGACTTCGACTCCGCGGTGGACGCGGCGATGAAGGCCGAACACAACTACAAGCACAGCGCGATAATCCACTCGCTGAACGTCGGCAGAATGACGCAAATGGCGCGGGCTCTCAACACCACGCTTTTCGTCAAGAACGGACCCTCCACATGCGGCTTGGGTCTGGGCGGCGAGGGCTACCTTTCGTACTCGATTGCCACGGCGACGGGCGAAGGCATCTCGAACCCCAAGACGTTTACGCGCCGCCGCAGGTGCGTAATGGTGGACAACCTCAACATATTCTAAACAAAACGGCGCGTTCGGCGGAACGTCGGACGCGCCAAGACAAAAATGCAGCTTGCGAAAATAGTCGGAAACATCGTGATGTCCCACGCGCATTCGAGCGTGTCGGGCAACGCGCTGCTCGTCTGCCAGCCCATCGACGAAAACGGGGCGGAGGCGGGAGAGCCGATTGTCGCGATAAGCCCCTTCGGGGGCGGCGCAGGGTCGCGGGTGCTGGTGCTCGCCGACGGCAGCGTCGCGGCGGAGTACGTTGGCGACAGCCGCACGCCGATTCGCAACTCGATAGTCTGCATTTTGGACGACTGATTTTTCACATGAAACTGGCAAGGGTAATAGGCAGGGTGGTTCTCTCGAAGAAAGACGCAAATCTTCCGAGCGGATTCCTGCTGCTTGCGTCGCCGCTCGACAGGTCTCAGATGTCGGGGGCGGACTCGTCGGAGCTTTCGAAGCGGACGAAAAACCTCGTGGTTTTCGACTCGTTCGGGGCGGTTCGCGGCGACGTCATAGGCTACGTCGAGGGGGCGGAGGCTGCCGCGCCGTTCGAAACGCCCGCGTGCGTGGACGCGTACAACGTCGGCATAGTCGAGACTTTAAACTACAATCCGAATTTATAAACACAGACAAAGATGAAAAGAGTATACACGGCAAAAGACATCGAAGAACTCAAACGAAACGGCGGAAGCGTTCCCGCCGACGCAATCCTCACCCCGCAGGCGAAAGAGCTTCTCGCGGGCGGAGCGTTCGTCGCGCCGCAACCGAAACCGCAGACGGCGGCTCGCAAAGAGTACACCGTTCCCGTCAAGGAATACAAGTGGGTTTCGGGGCAGGACCCCAAGACGCCCGAAGAAATCGAAAAGTTCTTCCGCTCTCCCGAAATCGAAAAACTCAAAAGGCTGATTGTAGACTTGGGCAGACGCTCGTACTCCAAAAACTACAACGACGGCAACGGCGGCAATTTCAGCGTCAGAGTGGGCGACAACCTCGTGCTCTGCACGCCCACAATGATTTCGAAAGGCTCGATGTCGCCCGAAGACATGTGCCTTGTGGACATGGAGGGCGTACAGCTTGCGGGCAACAGAAAGCGCACAAGCGAAGTTCTCGCGCACATCGCAATCATGAAA
>DHMA01000075.1:3464-3607 GCA_002405555.1 Opitutia bacterium UBA4654 | reverse complement strand
CCCGCCGCACGCGACGGCGTTCGCGATTTCGGGCAAAACGCCCCCGCGTTGCGTCAACCCCGAAGCCGAAATTTTCATCGGACAGGTCGGCCTTGCCGACTACGGCACGCCCGGAACGCTCCAAATGGCGAACGCCGTCGGCG
>DHMA01000075.1:0-3407 GCA_002405555.1 Opitutia bacterium UBA4654 | reverse complement strand
GCGGCGTCAACCACGACTGCGTTTTCATGGTAAACCACGGCGTCATGACTTGGGCTAACGACATCGAAACGGCTTTCTGGAAAATGGAAAACGTGGAGGCGCACTGCTTTACTTCGCTGCTGGCGTTCCAAATCGGCGGGCCGAGAAGATTCTCCGATTCGGAAGAGGCGGAGGTTCTCAAAATCAGAAAGTCGCTCGGCATGGTCGATCAGGCGAACCTCAAAGAGTGCAACCTTTGCGACGTTCCCGAAAACAGGGGGGTTGTCTGCAACGCAAAGTCGCCCGTACAGCAGAACGACGCGGGCTTCGACTGCGACGCAGAAAAACTCGTCGCAAAAATCACGCAAATGATAGTCGCGGAGCTTAACAAATAATGAAAGTTTCAATCATAGGAGGCGGCGGCAGGGTAGGCTCGTGCGCGGCGTTCGCGCTCGAATGCATGGGTCTTGTGTCGGAAATCCAGATTATCGACGCCAACGCGGAGGCGGCTGAGGGCGAAGCTCTCGACCTGCTCCACGGCTCGGCGGTGCTGGGCGGACAGCGCATCAACACGGGGTGCTACAAACGCGCCGCCGACAGCGACATGTTCATAATCACGGCGGGACTCCGCCGCAAGCCCGACGAAAGCAGGCTCGACCTCATCAACCGCAACGTGTCGCTCTTCCGCCAGATTCTGGCGTCGATAAAAGAGGGCGGCTACAAGCGCGACGCGTTCGTCTTCGTGGTGTCGAACCCCGTGGACATTCTCACATACATCGCCGCGCAGGAGCTTGATTTGCCGCGCGAACGCGTAATCGGCTTGGGCACAATGCTCGATACCTCGCGCTTCCGCGCCCTGATTGCGAAAGAGCTGAAAGTGCCCGCAACGCAGGTCAACGCGACGGTGCTCGGCGAACACGGAGACTCCATGTTCCCCGTGTGGAGCGCGGCGTCAATCGCGGGGCTTCCATTCAAGGGCTTCGACGGCTTCGACCTCAACTTCCAGAACAGGATTTTCGAACGCACGCGCCAGAGCGGCGCGGAGGTTATCAAACGCAAAGGCGGCGCGGGATACGCAGTCGGGGCGTCGATAGCGGCGGTGGTCAGGGCGATTCTGCTGGACACGCGCGAAATTCTCCCCGTTTCGACAGTGCAGACGGGCGCGTACGGACTGCGCGACGTTTCGATAAGCGTCCCGACAGTCGTCGGAGCGGCGGGCGCGCTGAGACATGTGGAGCTTGAACTCTGGCCGAAGGAGTCGCAGGCACTGCTGAACTCGGCAAACTCGCTCAAACAGACCTTGGCGAAAGTCTAAAAAACGGAAAATACACTTTCAACAGCCGCCGCGGAACACTCCGCCGCGGCTTTTTTTGCGCCGTTGCGCGGAGCGGAAATTCTTGCGATAACAGCCGCCTCGGCGAAGCCCAATAGCCTTAGAAATTTTTGCGGACAGACGTCGCGCGGGTTAATTGTCTGCGGTTCGAAGGGGTAATTCGATGTCCAAAATGCTTTTGTAGCTTTTTGCAATTTCGGAATAGCGTTTGCGGCCGTTCGCGTCGAGAGATTCGAGATTGCATTTGTGTTGCGCTTTCAATGCTTCAAACTGCTCTTTCGACGTGTTCGGGAAAATCGGACAAAGCCAAAGCGACGGTGGGTTGTTTTCATCGAGCCGCGTGAGGACAAGCACGCTCTGGAATTTTTCGCCGTCCGAAATCTGTCGCGCCAACTTTTCGGCAAGTCCGCCGACATACCGTCCGCCGCGCATTCCGCATTGCGCGTAGTCGGAGGCGACGGAATTTGCGTGTTCAAATTCGCGGTAAAGCGAAATGTCGCAGCATGTTTTTCGGGCGAGAGCCGATTTCATAACTGCCAAAAATACGCGTTTTTCAAGTTTGCGAATCGGAGTGGAGTTATAAAAGTAGTTGTCAAAGCACGGTTCGTCTCCGATTCGCGGTGCGTCTTGTTTCTCGAAAATCCGATTACCGCCGCGCAACACTACCCTGACAACGCAATCCTGCCTGTAAAGCGCGATGTATCTTTCGGGTGCGGACGTATCGGAAAATTTCAAAAGACTTTCGAGCGCGGCTTTGCGTTCCCGCGATTCGGCTTTGTTCCATTCCTCGGCAAGGCGTTCAAGCCCTTTGCCCGCGATTTGCTTTGAGTCTGCCGCGCGGAAGCGCATCGGAGCGTAGTCGAGTTCGCATTCCGATAGCGGGGAATCTACAAGCCTGATTTTAATTTCGCGCATCGGAATTTCTTTCAAATCTTCGTCGCGCGGGTTCATCCTAAACGGCGGCGGAGACTTTGCAAAAAAGTCTTTGCCGAAGAATTGTTCGGGTGGCTTGTCCGCCAATGTCGTTTGTTTTTCGATAAAACAACCGCTTGCAAACGTAAACGGCGCGGTTTTGTCGAGCGAATTCAGCCTGTTTTTGAAGGCGCGTTCGTCGCCCGATTTTTCAAACAAAAGCAGTGCGTACAACTTGCCGACGATGTGTTCGGCGTTTTGCCACAACTCCTCGGCGGTGCGTCGGATTTCTTCGGGCGACTTCCCGCGCGTCAACCTGTCCAACGCCCAAGCTTCGGCGGTGGGTTCGCCGTGGGCAAAAAGTGCGCCCGCGGCGCAGAGTCGGCTCTTGCGGAGTATCGATTTTGCGAGGTCGTCGAATTTTTCGGGCGGAGGCGGGTCGAAGTCGGCGATGTTTATTTCGGCGAATTTTTCCGGTATTGCAAAGCCGCCGCGAATTGCGTAGCGGTTGGGGTTTGCTTTTGTGTTGCCGATTTTTCCGTCGAAAAATCTGGTGTTCAAGGTCTTGTCGGGCGACGGTTCGCCGAGTTGCGCAAGTCCGAAAACTGCCCATGCTTTGGCGCAGTCTGTTTTTGCGTTTTTGTAAAGCATGCGGAAATTTTCGGCGGCGGTTTCGCGGGAGGGCGCATTGTAGAGTTTTGTGAATTCAAAATAGTCGCGCGTATAAAACGGAACCTGCGCGTCGGGGCTATAACACTTGAATGGCGAAAAATATTGTGAATTTTCGAGCGCGGTTTCTCCGAAAAGCGCGGATAAGAAACATGCGGAAAATGCGAATGCCCCTGTCAATTTCATAGCCGAAAATCTACATACTTTTTCGAAAAAATAAAAGAATAATTTGCTTTACAACTAAATACAAAAGTGTTTGAGTGTGTTGCATGGAGAGGTTCAAAATGGCAACATTGCTGTTTTTCGCTTCCTTCAGCGACCAACATTCCGAGAAATCGGAGTTGAAACAAAAAGGAAAAGCGTCCGCGCCAAACGCGGAACGGAATCTTGAAAAAGATTCTTGGGAGTAGTCTCCCGCAACAAAAACGCCCGAGCTTGAAATAGTCTCGGGCGTTTTTGTTGCGGGCATATGCTACGCGGATTTTTTTGCGGCGGTGTCCGAATTTTTTTGCCC
>DHMA01000004.1 GCA_002405555.1 Opitutia bacterium UBA4654 | reverse complement strand
CCTTTTGCGCCGCCTGCGCCTCGGCTTCTGCGGCGCGTTTTGCCTTTGCCGCCATTTTTTTGCGGCGGGGCAGGGGGGCTTCGTCCTCGTCGTCGGGCTGTCTGCGCGAAAGCAGTTTTTTAGGCAGCCACGCGACCGCCGCCCACGCGAATTTTGCGAGCTTCCAGATGAGCGACGGCGTCGCCTTTGCCGCGCCTACAAGCTCTTTCGCCGCCTCCGCGGGGCTTTCTACAAACACGAACACGACGCACGCCAGATAGAGCGTGCCCACAAGTATTCCGCTTCCTGTTATGTTGAGAAATTGCCTGAGCAGGTTGTCGAACACGAGCGCGCCGAATTTGCCGCCCCAGCCCGACGGGAACGACGCCGACTGCGCTCCGTCAACCGCCGCCTGAATTACCGACCACAGCACCGAAAACAGCAGCAGCCCCGCAAGCGACGCCGCGAGCACGCCCTTCGAGACCGCCGACGCGCTGCGCTTGAAGCACATTGCGCCGAGCCAAATCAGGTATACGGGAATCATGTACGCCGCGCCGCCGAGCAGCAGGAACGCCGCCGTGCAGAATGTCGCGCCGAATTTGCCGCAGATGTTTGCGCCCGCGCTCTGGGTGGAGGCGATGAACGGCTCGAAGTAGGGTTTGAAAAATATCTCCTGCCCCGACGCGAAGTCGAGCATCGAAAGCCCGATTAACGCGCCGAGGATAATCATCGCCGCCGCCGCGACGGGGTGTCTGCGCCCGACGATGTCGCCGAGTTTTGCGCCTCTTTTGATTTTCGCCATTGTTTATCGAAAAGTGTTTTTTTGTTAAATGTTTAAAAGTTTCCTCGCGTGCGCCAACGCCGATTCCGAGTTTCTGTCGCCGAGCATTCTCGCAAGCTCCGAAACCCTGAGCGTTTCGTCGCCGCCGATGGGTGTTATCGAAACGCTTGTGGAGTCCGCCGTCTGCGTTTTTTGCACAAGCAGGTGGTTGTGCGCCCGCGCCGCAACCTGCGGCAGGTGTGTAATGCAGAAAACCTGTCTGTTTTCGGCGAGCTTTTCAAGCTCCTTCCCGACTTCCGCGCCGATTTCCCCGCCGACGTTCGCGTCCACTTCGTCGAACACGAGCACGGGCGTTCCGTCCGCCTGCGCGAGCACGGTTTTTAGCGCGAGCATTACGCGGGCGATTTCGCCGCTCGAGGCGATTTTCGCGAGCGGATATTTGGGCTGTCCCGCGTTCGCCGCGAATTCGAATTCGCAGGAGCTTCCGCAGTTCGGCGACGGTTCGGGGTCGGGCGATACCGCGATTCCGAATTCCGCCTTTTTGAAGCCGAGCCTTCCGAGGACTTTTGCCGCCTCTTTCGAAAGTTTTTCCGCGCCCTTTTTGCGCGTCTCCATTACGGATTTTGCAAGCGGCGCAAGCTTTGCGAGAATTTCGGCTTCGCGCGTTTCGAGCTTTTTTATCGAAGCCCCCACGTCCGACTGCATTTCGATTTTCCGCGCCATTTCGGCCCGCGCTTCGCGCACGGCTTCGGGCGTCGCGCCGTATTTGCGCGAGAGCGTAAGCCAGTCCGACATTTTTTCGCGCGCTGCGGCGATTTCCTCCTCCGACATGTCGCACGAACGCGCCAGACGCGCGTATTCCTCCGCGATGTCCGAAAGCTCCACCGCCGCGTTTGCGAGCCTCTGCGAGAGCGCCGCCGCCTCGCCGCCCGCGCCGTCGAGGTCGGACGCAAGCCTGTTCGCCTGCGCGAGCTGTTCGGACGCGCCGTTTTCGCCCTCCAAAAGCCCGTAGACGGCGTTCGACTTTTCGACGATTTCGCTCGCCATTTCCGCGACTTTCGACGTCCGTTCAAGCTCGGCAATCGATTCGTCGGTCGGGTTCACGGCGTCAATCGCCTCGATTTGGCTTTTGAGGTATTCGATTTCGTCGGGCGAAAGTTTTTTCGAATTTTTGAGCGCGTCTATTTCGCCGAGAATTTTTGCGCGTTCTCTATATAATAAAAGGTACGCGTCGCGGTCGGACTTGTCGCCCGCGTAGTTGTCGAGCATTTCGAGCTGGTTTTTTGCCGAGAAAAGCTTTTGCGGCTCGCGCGGCCCGTGGAAGTCTATCCACATGCGCCCAAGCTCCGCCAGCGCAGACAGCGGCGCGAGCGTTCCGTTGACGAACGTCCGTCCCGCCTTTTCGCGGCTGATTACGCGGGCGAGGACAAGCGAGTTGTCTTCGCATTTTTGCATTCCGTTGCTTTCGAGAAACGCGTCGATTTCGGAGGTGTCGGGGAACGTCAGCAGGGCTTCCACGCGGCAGGCGTCCGCGCCGTTCCTCACGATTTCGCGCCCGCACCTGTTGCCCGCAAGCAGCGACAACGCGCCGAGCATTACGCTTTTGCCCGCGCCCGTTTCGCCCGTAATCGCGGTGAATCCGCCCGCAAATTCGATTCGCGCCTCTTCGAGTAGCGCGAGGTTTGAAATCTTCAAATACTCTATCATCTGCCCTAAAATGAAACCCCGATATTTGCACTTTTTCCCCGCTTTTCCAAGCACGATTTTTCCGTCTTTTAAACCTTTTTTCCCCGCCGCGCGCTCCGCCCGTCGGGTCCGAAAGTTCAAATTGCCTTGACATTTCGGGGCAATTTGGGACTATAACCCGCTTTATTTATATCTCCGAGTATTAATTTATGAAACAACGGACCATTCTTAGAGAAGCTTCAATAAGCGGCACGGGGTTGCACAGCGCCGCCGAAGTGACATTGACTCTCAAACCGGCACCCGAAAATACCGGCATAGTTTTCAGACGCAAAGACATCTATTCGAAGCCCGAACTGCGTCCGCACATCTCGCACATCTCGCAAGACTTGGTAAGAAACACGGGCATTTCGGAGGGGCACGTAAAACTGCATACAATCGAACACGTCGTGAGCGCGCTCAACGGCATGAACGTCGACAACTGCTATGTTGAAATGAACGCCGACGAACCCCCGATTCTCGACGGCTCGGCAAAGCTTTTCGTAAACCTTATCCAGCAGGCTGAACCCGTAGAGCAGGACGCCGAGCGCGAGGAGTTCGCGCTGGTAGAACCCGTCTCCGTTTCCGACGGCAACCGCTCGATTATCGCGCTTCCCTACGACGGCCTTAAAATCACCTGCACCTCCGCCGACGACAGGGGTATCCACACCCAGCACCTTTCGATAGACATAGACCCCGAAACCTATCAGGCGGCAATCGCGCCCGCACGCACGTTCACGATTTACGAGGACATCGAACCCCTCCTGAAAATGGGAAAAATTCAGGGCGGCAGCCTCGATTCAGCAATCGTCATCAAGGGCAACAAAATTCTCTCGAAAGAGCCGCTCCGCTATCAGGACGAGTTCGTGCGCCACAAGATTTTGGACATCATAGGCGACATCGCGCTTCTCGGCGTGAAGTTGAAGGCGCACATCGTGGCTGTCCGCCCCGGGCACGCGCTCAACGCAAAGCTTACGGAGAAAATCTACAAGCAGATGGAGTCCCTCAAAAACGCCCCGAAAAAGCCCGCAAAGCAGGTTTCGGCGGCGGATTCGGAGCACCACAAAATCTTTACCGAGGCTACCCTCGACGCCCGCAGAATCCTCGAACTTCTGCCGCACAGGTACCCGTTTGTCCTCATAGACCGCATTACCGAAACGCGCGGAAATACGGAACTTACGGCAATCAAAAACGTAACGCTCAACGAGCAGTTCTTTCAGGGGCATTTCCCCGGAAATCCCGTAATGCCGGGGGTCTTGCAGCTTGAAGCGATGGCGCAGGCGGCAGGCATTCTCATGCTCAGGCAGATTGACGGGGAGGACAAACTCGCGTTCTTCATGAGTGCCGACAAGGTTAAGTTCCGCAGGGCGGTAAAACCCGGCGACCAGCTTCAAATAGACGTGAAAATTACGAAAAACCGCGACGGGAAAATCGCATGCGCCGAGGGCACTTGCAAAGTCGCGGGCAAGGTGGTTTCGTCGGCGGATTTGATGTTCGCAATCATGGACGCCGCGGACGCGCCGTAATCGGAGGCTTTTGAAAATGACCAACATTCACCCGACTGCAATTATCGAAAAAGGCGCGGAGCTTGACGACGGCGTCGAAGTGGGCGCGTACGCGTACATCGGCTCTCAGGCGAGAATCGGCGGCGGAACGGTCGTCGCGCACCACGCGACGGTAGACGGCAACACGGTTCTCGGTCGCGACAACCAGATTTTTCCGTACGCGTACATCGGCGGAAAAACGCACGACCTCAAATTCAAGGGCGGCAACCCGGGGCTTGTCGTCGGCGACAGAAACGTTTTCCGCGAATACACAACCGCGCATCTGGCGACCGCCGACGGCAACAACACGATAGTCGGCAACGACAACAACATTCTTGCGTACAGCCACATCGCGCACGACTGCGTTGTGGGCAACAAAATCGTCATGAGCTCGCACGCCGCGCTCGGCGGACATGTCGTTTTGGAGGACAACGTCGTGATAGGCTGGGGAAGCGGCGCGCACCAGTTCTGCCGAATCGGCGCGTACGCAATGCTCAGCGCAAGCTCCAAATTGGTGAAAGACCTTCCTCCGTTTTTCATGGCTGACGGCTCGCCCGCGGAGGTCTGCGCCATCAACAAAATCAACATGCAGCGCAACGGGTTTTCGGTAGAGGAAATCGACGTGGCTTACAGCGCGTTCAAGCTGATTTACAAACACAGACTTTCGAGAACCCACGCGGTTGAGGCGTTGGCGCAGCGCGAAAACGCGGCGACATCGCGCGTAATCAGGGCGATTCTCGACTTCGCGCACGGCGCGAGCGAACGCGGTCTGGCATGAGTTCCCGCTGAGGATTTTAAAATGCCATCGCCGCGCGGTTTTCCCGACGGCGATTTTTATTTTATGAAGACAAACCTCGTAAAACTTTCGCACGATACCGCCCGCCAGTTCTTGGCGGGAGTCCCGCGCGTCTGCGCAATAGACGCGACGGTCGGCAACGGCGGCGATACCCTGTTTCTCGCCGAACTCGCGTCGGCGTCGGGCGGGCGCGTCTTCGGCTTCGACGTGCAGGCGGCGGCGTTGGAACGCGCCCGCGCGAGGCTTGCGGAGCGTTCTCTTTCGGCGGAGCTGTTCCTTGCGGGGCACGAAAAAATGGCGGAGCTTCTGCCGACCGAACTTGCGGGAAAATTCGCGTGCGCGTTCTTCAACTTGGGCTGGCTTCCGCGCTCCGACAAATCCACGATTACGCGCCCCGAAACAACTCTCGCGGCGTTGGAGGCGGCGGTCGGGCTTCTCGACAAGTCGCGCGGGCTGCTGTCGGCATTGTGCTACCGCGGACACGAGGGCGGGGCGGAGGAGTTCGCGGCGGTTCGCGGATTTTTCGACGCGAACTTCGGGGGCGGCTACGAAAGCTTTTCGGACGCGGAAAACGCGGTGTCGCCCGTGTTGCTCGTCAAAAAATTTTGCGGCGAAAAATAAATCGCAAAAAAAGTGTTTAAAAAAAAAACAAACCGATTCATATTGAGACAATGGAAAAACTGTTGAAATTAATGCTCGACGGCGAGGCTCTCTCAACCGAACAAATGGGGGAGATTCTCGGACTCACGAAAGACCAGTTGGACGCCGAATTGAAAAAGCTGTCCGACGCGGGCATATTGCTGGGCTGGCGTCCTGTGATAAACCCCGACGTTGAGGAATCCATGGTGCACGCGGCAATCGAACTGCGCATAAACCCCGAACGCGACGGCGGTTTCGACAGGCTCGCGCAGAGAATCAGCAGGTTCGACCAAGTCGATTCCTGCTACCTCATGAGCGGCGCGTACGACCTCCTTCTGTTCGTCCGCGCAAAATCGCTGCGGGGGGTCGCGAGCTTCGTCTACGAAAAACTGGCGACAATCGGCGGGGTAACCTCCACCGCAACGCACTTCTTCCTCAAAACCTACAAACAGCAGGGCTTCCTCATTCAAAAGGACGTCAACGGCGGCGAACGCCTTTTCTACTCGCCGTAGTTTCGGCGCGTTTCCCCCGATTCCGCCGCCTTCCGCGCGGCGGTTTGTTTTACCTACAAGCACATTTTACAGATTTTATACAGATGAAAGAACCAAAAGATTTTGTGGCAGACCACGTGCGCGGCATTCCGCGCTCCGGAATACGCGAGTTTTTCGCAATAGCGGCCACCATGGAAGACGCCATTTCGCTGGGCATCGGCGAGCCCGACTTCGTAACGCCGTGGCATATCCGCGAGGCGGCGATTTTCGCGCTCGAAAAGGGCAAGACCTCGTATACCGACAACTTGGGTCTGCGCCGCCTGCGCAACGAAATTTCCAAATACGTGGCAAAAAACTACGGAGTCTCCTACGACCCGTCGTGCGAAATCATGGTGGGCGTCGGCGTGTCGGAAGTGATGGACTGCGTGCTTAGGGCGATTATCAACCCCGGCGACAAAGTGATGTACCACGAACCCTGCTTTGTGTCGTACTCGCCGAGCGTCCGCCTCTGCCACGGCATTCCCGTCGCGGCGAAAATGCGCGCCGAAGACAATTTTTCGTTCAATATCGAGGAAGTGCGCAAGGCGTGGGAACCGGGCTGCAAGGCGATAATCATCAACTTCCCGACAAACCCCACGGGCGGAGTCGCGAGCGCGGAACAGCTCAAAGAGCTTGCCGACTTCGTCAGGGAAAAGGACATGCTCGTTATCACCGACGAAATTTATTCCGAGCTTACCTACGAGGGCAAACACGTTTCGATAGCGTCGTTCGACGGCATGAAAGACCGCTGCGTTTTCCTGCACGGATTCTCGAAGGCGTTTGCGATGACGGGTTTCAGAATCGGCTACGCGTGCGCCCCCAAGGGAATAATCGACGGCATGATGAAAGCCCACCAGTACGCGCTAATGTGCGCGCCGATTGTCTCGCAGGAGGCGGCTATCGAAGCTCTGATGAACGGGCGCGAATCCATGGAGCGCATGCGCGAGCAGTACTGCCGCCGCCGCGACTTCATCGTGGGGCGTTTCAACGAAATCGGCATGGACTGCCACAGCCCCGAGGGCACGTTCTACGCGTTCCCGTGCGTCAAACGCTTCGGCATGTCGTCGATGGAGTTTGCGAAAAAGGTTTTGGCGGAGGCGAAAGTCGCCGTCGTCCCGGGGGCGGCGTTCGGCGAGTCGGGCGAGGGCTTTGTCCGCGCAAGCTTCTCGACGAGCTACGAAAACCTCGTCGAAGCCGCCGACAGAATAGAAGCGGCAATTTCAAAGTGGTAGTTTTTTATGGAGCGTGAAGTTAAAAGCGTGGCATTGGTCGGCAGACCGAACGTAGGCAAAAGCAGGCTGTTCAACAGGCTTCTGGGGCGGCGCGTGTCAATCGTGCACGACCAGCCGGGGGTAACCCGCGACATCGTGGTTGAACCGCTCTCCGACCGCGCCGTCCTCATGGATACGGGCGGCATGTTCGCTACTTCCGACGTAACCGAAAAAGTCATTGCCGACGCCACGAACCAGCAGGCGAATTTTGCGATAGTCGCCGCCGACACCATCGTGTTCGTTGTCGATTCGCAGACGGGGCTTACTCCGCTCGACGAGGAAATCGCGCGGCTTCTGCGCTCGTCGGGCAAGCATGTCGTGCTTGCGGTAAACAAGGTCGATTTGCCCGTGCACGAAGACCGCGCCGCGGAGTTCCACAGGCTCGGATTCAGGGATACCGTAGAGGTCTCCGCCGAACAC
>DHMA01000162.1:4280-5304 GCA_002405555.1 Opitutia bacterium UBA4654 | reverse complement strand
GAGGGATTCGAACCCCCGGTACCGTTTCCGGTACATCTGATTTCGAGTCAGATACGATCGACCACTCTGACACCTCTCCTTTTTTTTGAAGTTCCCAAAGCTACTTATTTGTTGCCGCTCGTCAATACTTTTTTACGAATTTTTTTAATAGCCCCAGTCGCCGTCCACTATTATTATTGTCGTTTCCGCGCTCGTCGGGCGGTTGATTATTGCCGTTGCGCGGCATATCCTTTGGGGACTCATGCAGTTATAGCATTTATCGGCTTTGATTGCGCACGGCGTTTTCAATCCGAGTCGTTGGGCGTTCTTGGGGGCTGCCAC
Organism: Opitutia bacterium UBA4654; assembly: GCA_002405555.1. Taxonomy (GTDB): domain Bacteria; phylum Verrucomicrobiota; class Verrucomicrobiia; order Opitutales; family Intestinicryptomonadaceae; genus Merdousia. Next base: position 4,983 of record DHMA01000162.1, on the reverse strand, counting down.
GTTTTTTGCGCGCCACATTGCCTTTTCGAGGTTCTCTTCTATCTTATTTGTTCCGCAGATATACAGCACTTTCTGTCGGTTTGCCCCGAATATTGCGCCCGCCACCCTGTTGCCGCGTCCGTCGATATTGACGATTTCGCCGTTCTCCGTAAGTGCGTTTGCGCTAAGTATATACACTTGGGCGAGGCTTGCCTTTTCGAAGGTTTCGGGCGATTTATCTACGGCGTGCCAGAAGACTTGGTTGGAGTCTTTAAGTGTTTCGTACACTCCCAGTTGGGAGAGCGAGACAGAGCCTCCCATGCCGACGCTCATATCGCGGATTTCCGATTTCAGAAATTCTTGCAGTTCGTCTGGTGTTGAAAAATGGCGGGTTTTGAAGCCGTTTTTTTCGAAATTTTTGAGAGTGTTTTCCAAATTCATGGAGTGTATTTTTCTCCCGAATTAGGGGTGAGTCGAGCCAAATTTTTTGCTTCCGCTCCGAAATTTCCGCCCGCCGCAAAAAAATGTTGTAATTTTCGGGAAAAAAGCAATGCTGTAAAACGAATAAGGCAATGTCGGAAGTTTGCGCATGCTACGTCGCAACTTACAATCTCCATCTCAATCCTTGACGGCTTGCCTCGCATACCGCAGTCCCGGGGGGGGTGCGGACATTGCGTTTTGCGGCATTGAATTGCCGCGCTCGACTCGTCGACAATCCCCCCCC
>DHMA01000162.1:3232-4270 GCA_002405555.1 Opitutia bacterium UBA4654 | reverse complement strand
CCCCCTCACAACATAAATAACAATCAGACATGGAAGAAAATCAGAATACCGAAGTTCCCTCCGAAGTCGCAACTCCGTCGGAAGTCCCGTCTTGTCCCGAAGTTTCGGAAGAATCATGCGCGTCCCAACCGGAAGTTAAGCAGCACGCCCGCAAAAACGGCAGAAACCGCTCGTGCAAACGCGGCGCAAAACAGGCGTCCGCCGAGGCGGAATCTTGCGGCGAACTTGAAAATCCCGCCGAATTCCACGAAAAGCTCAGCGGCTCGAACGTTTCGGGCTATGCGGAAAACGACCGCCAGAAACGCGAACGCAGGGGCGAAAAGCGCGACCGCCGCGCCGACCGTCCTGAGCAGGATTCCGCGGAATCCGTCGAGGCGTCGAACGAAGCGTCCGAACCCGAACATCAGGGCCCCTCGTTCGAAAGCAAAAAGTTCACGCCCAGAGCGGTGGAAGTCGGCCTTTCCGACCGCCGTCCGAAGGTTCCCGCGTCCGACAACGCCAACGACGGCGTAGTTTCGTACACGCCCGAAGACAGCAAGTGCTCGATTTCGCTTTTCGACAGAATCAAGAACATTTTCAAGTCGATATTCGGCAAGAGCGAGAAGTCGAAGAAGCGCTATAACAAGCGCGGCGGCAAAAAGAATTGGAGCAACAACCGCGACGGCGGCAAGCGCTACAACAATAACAACCGCCACAACAACAACCGCAAGGGCGGCTACAACAAACGCCGTTTCAACGACCGCAGGCCCAACAACGGCGGCGGCAAGCCCCGCGGCAACGGCGACGCGCAGTAATCGGCAAGTCTTTTAATTCGGCGTCGGAGCTTTCGGGCTTCGACGCTTTTTTTTGCGTTTTGCGGAGGGGGATTTTTGCTTGTAAATGCTGGGGGCGCGGGGTAGTTTGTCGGCATGAAGAGGTTTATATTTGTTGCGGTTGTTGCGGCGGCGGTGTGCCAGTCGCTGTGGGGGCAAAAATTCGGGCAGTTCACGATGCGCCCGAAAGGCGTGATAGATTTCAATTCGCACTACATTCAGACGG
>DHMA01000162.1:0-3178 GCA_002405555.1 Opitutia bacterium UBA4654 | reverse complement strand
TTCGGGCAACACGTACCAGCAGAGCGAATTGAAGTCGCCGCAAGTTTCGGCGTCGGACGGCGTCTACGAAATTTCGGGCGACTATGTTGTAAAAGACCAGCCGCCGTTCAAATTTTTCGAGAAAATTTCGAAGACGAAAAACGGCATAGACTACGAATCGACCGTCTCGCGCGACACCGAATTTACCGACAACTTCGCGCTCGTCCTCTACATGCCCACAAAGCTCTACAATGGCAAGGTCTGGATTGACGACAGCAACGAGCTTAAAGACGCCCAGTTTATCGCGAAAAAAATCAGGGTCGTCGGCGAAAAGTACACGCTCGAAATTTCGGGCGAATTCGAGTGCGAAATGCTCCGCTACCGCGGGAAATCGCGGCGCGACTGGGGCGTATACGACAACATCAGAATTTCGATAAACTATCTGAAAGACTCCGACACCTCGCGCTCGCTCAAATTGAAAATGCGGGCGGTCAAAAACTTTGTGGCGTCCGCCGACATGGGAAAGGCCGTCGCGCCGCTCGGACTCCCGATGCCCGACGGCGCGGTGCACTTCGCCTCGACGCAATACAACATAACGAAGGGCGCGAAGGGGCTTGTCATTCCCGCGGGCAAAAGCGCGGCAATCGGCGGCTCGAAAAAGAGGGCGAAGTACCTCGAAATCCTCAACGGCTTTGCGTCGCTGCCGAAAGACGCGGACACGCTCGGAAAGGTCGTTGTTTCGTACGTTGACGGTTCGAGCGCGTCGTTCGACATCACGAAGTCCAATTCGGGCGCGATTGCGGGCGGCGGAGAGCCTGCGGGCGCGACGGTCGCGTGGCGCGGCGAGCACGGCGGAGGAAGCGTAGCGATGTACACCACCGAAATTCCGCTCGCCCGCAAGGCGGTCAGGGGCGTCCGCCTTGTAAATTCGAGCGGCGCGGACTGGAAAATTGCGGCGGCGACATATTCGGCGACGAAGTTCGGGATTATCCCCAACGGCGAATACTACGTCATGCAAAACGACGCCTACTGCCCGATTGAAAACAAGCGTCCCGCCGTCAAAGGCTCGATTCTCGACATGTCTTTCGCCCTCGACGCCCCCGCGGGGAAGTACGGCAGGGTGAAGGTCGTAAACGGCTCGTTCGCGTTCGAAAAACGCCCCGACAAGCCCGTCCGCTTCTACGGCGCAAACAACGTCTTCAAGGCGAACGCGCCGTCGCACGAAGACGCCGTTCGCTTGGCGGAGCAGTACGCCGCGCTCGGCTTCAACGTCGCGCGAATCCACCACTACGACCGCCTCTGCACGACCGCGAAAAACGGCGACTCCGCCGAGCTTGACGAAGCCGTCATGGACCGTTTCGACTTCCTCTTCAACGAGCTGAAAAAGCGCGGCGTCTACATGACGATAGACTTCTACACAACCCGCCAGCTTCTGCCCTCCGAATACGACGACATCAAATACGACGGCGACAACATGAAGCTTGTCTTTTCCGCCTCCGATAAGGGGCTTGAAAACCTCCGCCGCTTTATCCGCAATTTCCTGACCCACGTCAACAAGTACACGGGGCTTGCCTACAAGGACGATCCCGCGCTGTTTTCGGCGTGTATCCGCAACGAGTCGTCGCACGTCGGCAACCGCAACTTCGTGATAAGAACGCCGTTCGACTACGAGGCGATTCTGCCGAAATACGAAAAATGGCTCGCCCAAAACAAGTCGAAGTGGGAGGGGCGTTCCGAGCGCGACCTCTGGCAGATTTTCCAGCTCGACGTCTACGACCAAACCCACGCAAAACTGCTGCAAACCGTCAGGGAGCTTGCCCCCGACCTGCTCGTCTCCGACCAGAACCACGTCGGCGGATTCATGACGAAAGCCATGTCCAAAACATACGATTTCGCCAGCCAGAACGCCTACTACGGACACCCCAACTACATCGAAACAAAATACACCCTGCCGCAGGAAATCCGCAGCGACCCTCCCATCGGCAACTACGGCGGCGACACCGTCCGCGCGCTCGTCGCCGAAATTTTCGGCAAGCCGCTTATCATTACCGAATGGAACTACATGAGCCCCAATCCTTACTGCTCGCAGGGGGCGTTCCTCGTGGGCGCGTACTCGGCTCTCAACGACGTCGGCGGGCTTTGCTATTTTGCGTACTCGCACGGCGACGGCGCAATTTCGAACAACTACAACATCGGCGGCTTCGACTTCGCAAGCAACCCGATTCTCACGCTCGCCCACAGGGCGGCAATCATGATGTACCTGCGCGGCGACGTCAAGCCCGCGACGGTTTCGTTTCCCATTCCGCTCCTGACAAGCTTTTACAGAAACGGCGCGACGAAAGGCTCGACCGGAAACGTCGCCGAGGCAACATACCTCGGTCTGGTCGGGCGCGTCGGGCACGTCTTGGCGGACTCCGTTGACGGCGCGAAAATTCCGTCCGACGCCGCGGCTGTGCTGATGTCGGAGGACGCGTGGAAGTCGGCAAAATTCTCCGCGCCCGCGTACGACATTTTCTCGAAAGGCAAGTTCATGAAGTCGATTGCCGAAAGCGGCAGGCTCGACAAGGGCAAAATCGACCTCGAAAACAAAACATTCCGCAGCTCCACGGGAGAGCTTTTCATGGACGTCGGCAAGCTCAACTGGAAGGCGATAACCCCGAAAACCGAGGCGTACGCGCTCTTGGAGGGGCAGTCGCTCCGCGGCGATTTCGCAAGCGTGAAGTCTTTGTCCGCGCAGGCGAGCGTCCTGATTTCAGCCTACGACAACAAGCCGCTACGCGACAGCAAGCGCATTCTGATTCTCCACCTGACCGACGTAATGAACTCGCGCCAGAAATTCGCAACTCCCGAAAAGGACGTTCTGTTGGAGCGCGGCGAGAGGCTTTCGGCGGAGAATCCGCTGCTGGTTCGCGCTGGGAAAATCAGAATCACGGTTGACTCGCCGCTCGACGGCTTCAAACTCTACGCGGTAAACACGGCGGGAGAGCGGCTTTACGAAGTGCCGATTGCAAGGGTAGGGGGCAGGTCGATTTTGAACCTCTCTGTATCAAACCCGAAGGGGACATCAATCGCTTACGAACTTATTAACGGCGCGTTATAGCACCGTTGATACGGTGTTTCCCCGCACTTGCGGACTGCTCGCGTACATAAGTACGCCACGCACCCCGCAATCGCGTGAAAGCCACCGTCTGAACGGCAC
>DHMA01000122.1:462-14618 GCA_002405555.1 Opitutia bacterium UBA4654 | reverse complement strand
AAAACGCCGCCGCAAACGCCGCAACGCGGAACGCGCCCGACGCGCGTCCGAACGCCGCGCGCGCGGTTTCAAAAATTTTGCCGTTAAACCTGAACATTTTCAGCATCTATGTAATTTTCGTAGCGTGTGCAGCTTCTGTTGAACATGAGCGTGACAACGCCTGTGGGTCCGTTTCTCTGTTTCGCAAGCTCCACCCTAATCAGCCAATTCTGGTTCGAGTTTGCCTCTTCATCTGTGACAGATTTCTTCTGCCTACTCAACAGTAAAATTGCGTCCGCGTCCTGTTCTATCGAGCCGGATTCGCGCAAATCGCTCGGGCGCGGGTTGCGCTGGTCCTTTTCGCTGTCGCGGTTCAGCTGCGCAAGCACTATCACGGGGCAGCGCAGCTCCTTCGACATCGCCTTCATGCCGCGCGAAATTTCGGCGACTTCCTGCTCGCGCGGAAGCGACGGGTCGGAACCGCGCAGAAGTTGGAGGTAGTCTACGATGACAAGTCCGAGCTTCCCGCCGAGCTGCTGGTGGAGCCGCCTCGCCTTTGCCCGCATTTCGAGAATCGAAATGCCCGCAGTGTCGTCAATCCAAAGCGGCGCGTTTTTCAGTTCGTTCGCCGTTGTGTTGATGTTGCGCAGTTCCTCGTCGTTGATTCGCCCCATTCCGAGCTTGTGCTGGTCTATCCTCGCGCGGGAGGCTATCATGCGCCCGTACAGCTGTTCGCCCAACATTTCCAGCGAAAATATCAGCGTCGGGAACTGTTTGCGGCCGAACAGCGCGGTCTCCGCTATATTGAGGGCAATCGACGTCTTGCCCGTGCCCGGGCGTCCCGCGATGACTATCATTTCGTTGGCGTGCAGGCCGCGCATCATGTTGTCGAGCGCGGTAAAGCCCGTGGGAACGCCCATCAGCTCGCCCTTGTTTTTTATGAGCTGGTTGATTAGCGCGACCGCCGCGGGAACTTGTTCGCTCGCCTTTTTTACCGAGTCGCCTACCCTGTCCTGACTGATGCCGAGAATTTTCTCCTCAACGCCCTCTATGAACATGTCGATTCCGCCGCGGTTCGCGTAGGCGTTTTCGATTGTTTCGGAGCACGCGCGTATGATTTCGCGCATGAAAAATTTTTCGCGGAGAATGTCGAGCCACTGGCGGTAGTGGGCGAAAGTTTCAATCCTGCCCGCGATGTCGTTGATTGCGACTATCCCGCCGACCTGCTCCAGCGCGTTGCGCTTTTTCAGATATTCGGCGAGCACGATTTCGTCGATGCTCGCGCCCTCGCTGAACAGGGCGACCAACGCCGAATAGATTATCCTGTGCTGCGGCTTGTAGAAATATTCCTCGCGGACTTTCATTGCGACGCACGCGTTGATTACCTCGTTCGTGCCGTCGATTATAATCGAAGCCAAAACCCCCGCCTCCGCGTCGAGATTGTGCGGCAGCTCGCGCCCCAACTCGTCGGTGCTTTGCGGTGTTGCGCGCTTCCTGCGCGCGGGTTTCCTGTCCTCTTCTGCCATTGAATTTTTCGTTTCCATGCCGCCACAATAGAGCCGCCGCGCGACAAAATGGGACGAGTCCTTATCTACCGTGCAACTCGACGGGCAGTGCGAGCCGCGTCGAGTTGCACAATTCAATCAATTTCCGCCGAAAAGCGGCGAAAACGTCTTAGTTGGATTCTTTCGCGGAATCTTCGATGGGATTCTCGGAAACAACCTCGAAATGAATGTCGATTTTGACGTCCTTGTGGAGCTTGATTTGCGCCGTGTGCTTGCCGAGTTCCTTGACGGGAGCGGCGAGGTGCACAGCCTTCTTCGGAAGCTCGATGCCGCCTTCGGCAATCTTCGCGACGATGTCCGCCGCCGTGACCGAACCGAACATTTTGCCGCCTTCGCCCGTCTTTACCGCGAACGCAATCGACATGCCTTCGATAGCCTTCGAGAGAGCCTGCGCGTTTTCGAGTTCCTTGGCTTCGCGGAGTTCGCGCGCCTTGATGAGGGCTTCGATTTGCTTCTTGTTAGCCTTGCTTACGGGAATCGCGATTTTCTGCGGATAGAGGAAATTGCGCGCATAACCCGCCTTAACCGAAACCTGTTCGCCTTCGCCGCCGAGATTTTCAACGGGCTTGACCAGTAATACTTTGCTTATTGCCATAATTGTGTTGTTTTTAATTTAAAGTTTGTTTGCAAATTTTCCGACAAATCAGAACGGCACGTCGTCGTCTTCGATGTCGTCGTTGGAGGGCGCGCGTTGCTGGCGCGGTGCCTGACGCGTTCCGCCGCGCGGTTGCGGCGCGGAATATTCGGCGTCGTAGCCGCCGTTGCCGCCCGAATCGCGTCCGCCGACAAATTCGAAACGTTCGAGAACCACCATCAATTTGGTGCGCTTCTGTCCGGTCTGCTTGTCTTCCCAAGTGTCCTGACGAAGACGTCCCTCGACGAGTATCGGTTTGCCCTTCGTGAAAAATCTCGCGATGTTTTCCGCCGACTTTCCGAAGCAGTCGATTTCGACAAAACACGTTTCGTCGCGCAAAGAGCCATCTTGCGAATTGAACGAGCGGTTGACCGCTATTGCAAAACGGCAGACGCTTGTGCCGTTCTGGGTCTGCCTCAGCTCCGGATCGCGGGTGAGGTTGCCCATCAAGATTACTTTGTTAAACGACGACATTTTCGTTCCGTTTACGAAAGTTTATTCCGCCATTACCAAAACGCGGTTTACCGTTTTGTCGAGGCGGAGTTTTTCCTTGATTGTCGTGTTCGCGGTCGTCGGGCCTTCGAATACGATTTCAACATAGATGCCTGCGGGGAACGCGCGGTCTGTCGTGCGGGCAAACGCCTTCTGTCCGAGATTTTCAACCGACAGAACTTTGCACGAGGCGGATTCCACTACGCCCTTGATTTTTTCGACGAGTGTTTCGACGGGATCGTTATAACCTCTCGTGTCGAGGATAAACGTTGCTTTGTACTTCTTGTTATTCATATTATTGGTTTTGTTAAATTTTTTCGGGAAATTTTTTGCGTCTCACCGACGGTTCACGACGTTCTGCGCGCCCTCGAAACCCTTTGTCAAGAGGAGCGACAGACAGCCCTTCACGTCGAGCGACTTTATCGCCGCCGCATCGCTTTCGTCGAGCCTGCCCAAAACGTAGTCCGCCAAGTCCATCGACTTGTACGGCTTTGCGCCTATGCCTATCCTGATTCGCGCGAATCCGTTTCCGCATTTCGCCATGACGTCGGCAACCCCGTTGTGCCCGCCCGACGACCCGCCGACCGAAAGCTTCATTCTGCCAACGTCGAGCGTAATGTCATCGTAGATTACGGCGGCTTCGGAAATGTCGAATTTGAAAAATTTGAGGATTTTCGCGACGCCTACGCCGCTCGAATTCATGTAGCCGTCGGCAAACGCCAACACGAGCGGTTTCGAAGCCACGGAAACTTTCGCGATTTGCGCCGCGCAGTATTTGTCGTGCGAAAATTCCGCGCCGCAGCCGCGCGCTACCTCCCTCAAAACGGATTCGCCCGCATTGTGCCGCGTTCCGACATATTCCGCGCCCGTATTTCCAAGCCCGATTGCGATTTTTAACGACATTTGTAAAGAACAATTCTCCGCCGCCGAAAGCCGAGCCGCCGTCAAACCAGTCAGGTTCAAACAGCGCCAAGCCCCGACGCGGCGGATTTTTCAGACTACTTCGCCTTCTTGGCGTCCGCTGCGGGAGCCGCCGCGGGGGCTGCGCCTGCCGCGGGAGCGGCTGCCGCGTCGCCTTCGGCGGGAGCTTCGGGAGCGGGTTCTTCCTCAACGACGATTTCGTTGCAGGTTACCAAGATGTCTTCGAGGTTCGAGGTAAATTCCACGCCTTCCGGAGGAACGACGTCTTTGAGGTGGATTGCTTCGCCGACGTGCATTTTCGAAATGTCGATTGTAATCATTTCGGGCAGGTCGCGCGGGCGGCACTTTACGCGGACTTCGTGTTCGTGGATTTCCACAATGCCGTTTTCGTTCTTGACGCCGGGAGCGTCTGCTTCGCCCGCGAAGTGGAGCGGGAGAACCGCGTGCATGGGCTTGCCGCGTACAACCTCTACGAAGTCGACATGGATAACCTTGTCGGTAATGGGGTTGCGCTCAACATCTTTGAGCATTGCGTAGCGCGATTCCGTGCCGTCGGAGAACTGCATGTCGATGAGAACGGCCTTGCCGCTGATTGCTTTGAGCGCGACTGCAAGTTCCTTTTCGTCGATGAGAAGGTTTTTCTCGCCGCTTTCGCCGTAAATGACGGCGGGGATTTGCCCGCTTTTACGGTAGCGTTTTGCGGAGTTGCCGCCGACGTCTGTTCTTGAAGTTGTGTTGAGATTTATCTGTTTCATTTTAGTGTACTTATATTGAAATTCTTAAAACCTCAGGCTCGGCGTCTTTTTACGATTCGACAGTAAGCCGTTGATTTAAAAGGCGCATACTTTACCCTCCCCTGCGACAAAATCAACAAAATTTTTTATTTATTTTTTATCCACCGCGATTTACCGCCGAAATTCCCGTTTATGTCAAAACAACAACAAAATCCGCGCGTTTTGTCAAATCGGCTCTCCGTATATTCTTGCGTCGGCGCGTTCGGGCAAATTCAATGGGCGCAAACCTAAAAATTTCCCTCTATATAAATGAAGCCAAAATACGGACTGACTCTTTTGCTGGCGTTGACCGCCGCAAGCCTCTGCCGAAGCGCCGACTACACCGTCGAGACCTTCGGATCCATTCCCCGAATCTGCGTAGACGGCAAGCCCGTGCGCGCGCGAATGTTTTACGGAAACGTCCCCGGAACGCATTTCGACGAAAGCGAAAGCTCGCCGAAAACCGTGAAGATAAAATTCACCGCCGCGGGAAGCTCTACCCAAGTCTCGCTGAATTTCGGCGCGGCAATCGGCAGAATCGAAATTTCCGAGATGAAGCTCGCCGACCTGCAATCGGGGCAAACGTCCGACGCCTACGACTTCTCCGCCCCCGACGCAAAAATCGGCTTCAACTGGACAGTCAAAGCCCTCGAAGCGTGGCGCGACCTGCGCGAGGGAATTTCGCAAACCCCGCCCGACCCGAAAAAGTATCCCAAGCCGCCGTTTTCCGCAAGGCACGAGAACGGGAAGCTCGTGATAGAAAAAGAGTCGGTCGATATGTCGCTCAAACGCAACCAGTCGGTTATCCACGACATCGAAAGGCTCAACTTTCTGCCGCCCGCGCTCAAAACCGCAAAGGGGCGCGAGTACGAGCTTTCGGTAAAAGTCGCGACAGACAAGCGCGGACGCTGCGAAATTTCGCTGTTCGACGGGGGCGAAAAGCTCGCCTCAAACACCGCCGAAACTTTCATGTCGCAGGAGAAGTTCGCAAAAGAGCGCGGAATAGATTTCGTCTCGTTCGGCATGCCCGCCTTTTGGAGCGACTCGCCCCTCTACCGAAAAGTCGCCGACGAACGCTTCCAAGCGGCAATCGCGGCGAACCCCGACGTCAGGATAATCGTAAGGCTCGGCTTCGAACCGCCGAACGAATGGCTCGACGCCCACCCCGACGACCTCATGCGCTCGCCCGACGGCACGCTCATAGAGCGCATGCACGTCCGCTTCCCCACGCCCTCCTCCGAAGCCTACCTCCGCGACGCAATGGAGGCGGCGCGGAAATTCGTGGAGTACGTCGAAAAACGCTACCCAAACAACATTGCGGGCTACCACCCGTCGGGCGGCAATTCGAGCGAATGGTTCTACGGCGGAAGCTACGAAAAAGGCTTCCACGGCTACGACAAGGCGACGCTCAAAGCGTGGCGCAAGTGGCTTGCAAAAAAATACCGCACCGACGCCGCGCTCAGAAAGGCGTGGAACAACGCGGACGCGTCGATTGAAACGGCGGCAGTTCCCTCAAAGGAAGAGCGTTTCGGCGCGGAATGCGCGCTGCTCGACCTTAAAACGCGCCGCGCCGCATTCGACTTCAACATTTTCCTGCAAGACGAAATGACGGACTTCATTCTGCTTGCCGCCCGCACAATTCGCCAGACCGCGCCCGCAAAAAGGCTGTCGGTGATTTTCTACGGCTACGGAATCGGCTTTTCGACAGTCCCGAACGGCCCCGCGTATTCGGGGCACTACGGCTTCAAAAAACTGCTCGCCTCTCCCGACATCGACATTTTCACCGCGCCCATCGCCTACACAGAACGCCAGCTCGGCGGTTTGAAGCGCACCGTGAGCGCGGCGGAATCCGTCCTGCTTGCGGGCAAAATATGGCTCGACGAAGACGACAACCGAACATGGCTCGCCCCGAAATCGGGCTCGCCGCCCTATGTGCTCGACCCTTTGCAAAAAAGCCGCGCCGAAAGCGTGAAGGTAATGCAGCGCAACATGGCAAACCAAACCCTGCGCAACATCGCGTCGTGGTGGATGGACTTGTTCGGCTGCGGCTGGTTTCTCGACCGCCAGCTCTGGGGCGTCTTCGACCAGTTCGAAAAAATCGAAAAACACTTTCTCGACAACCCGACGCCCTTCGCGCCCGAAACGGCAATCTCGTATGACGAAACGTCGCTATGCGCGGTCGCGGGCAAGCCAAGCTCGGCGCGAACCTGCGCGCAGTCGGTCTACCACGTCAACAAGTTCGTAGCTCCCGCGGGCACGCCTTTCGGGCAGTACCTGTTCGACGACGTAGCGTTCGGGCGCGTAAAGCCCAAACTTCACTACATCGGCGGCGCGTACGCGCTGACGAAAAAACAGAGGCTCGCCCTCCGAGCCGCGGCGGAACACACGTCGTGCGTGTTCATCTGGAACGCGGGCTATGCGGATTTGGACGCGGGCGAATTTTCGACCGCCGCAATCGCAGAGGCGACGGGCTTCGACGTCGAACCCGCAGGCGACACCCCCGCCCTCGCGATTCCGACCGAAGACGGCAAAAAGCTCGGCATTCCGAAATTCGGCTTCGACCTTAAATTGAACCCGCTCTTCGCGCCGATTCCCGCCGCGGGCGACAGGGTGCTCGCAAAATATCCCAACGGCAAGCCCGCAATGGTTCTGCGCACGAGCGGCAAACGCCCGCAGATATACATCGGTCCGACCCAGCTTTCGCCCGAAGTGTGCCGCGCAATAGCAAAAATCTGCGGCGTCCACAGCTACGTCGACAACGGGGCTGTGGCGTTTGCAAACGGCGGCTACCTGCTTGTGTACGCCACAAAAGACGGCGACCACACGGTTTCGCTCAAAGCGGAAGCCGATGTCGAAGACGCGCTCGCGGGCAAAAAGCTCGGACGCTTCAAGACAAAAACATTCCCGCTGAAATCGGGAGACGTGCTGTTGATAAAGCTCTCGTCGGAATAGCAAGGACTGGCGGAAGCAAAAGCGCGGAAGCCCCTTGCGGGATTTCGCGCTTTTTTGCGCGTGTTTGCGGCGCAAAAGCCCGCGCCCGAAAAGTTCCACTCCGTCCGCCGCAAAAAAAACGCTTCGAGCCTTTGCGGGTTCGGAGCGTTTTTGTTTTGCAAAGCCAAATTTATCGGAGCGGGCAAAGCCGCTATTTTACCGAATCTATCAGTTTGAGGTTGGCTTCGCGCAGGCGTTTTTCGTCGAACTTCACGACCTCGCGGTCGTAGGTCATGATGCCGTTCGTTTCGTTTTCGACGTCCGTTGTCTGCGTGTAGACCGCCGCGGTGATTCCGAACTTGCGCATGTCTACAAGCATGTCGATAAATTCGCAATATTTGTCCATCATCTCGACGGTGTTTTTAAAATTGCTGTATCCCCAAGATTTGCGCTTTGTCCAAGTGTGGTTTTCCACAACGTAGCCCAAGCCGCCGTACTCGCCGATTGCGTTGATTTTCTGGCATTCGAGCATGAGCATGCGCGGGTGCGGATAGCTGTGGACGTCGGTCATGTCGCCCTTGTTGCCGATGAAGTTTCCGCCGCTTGCGGCGTTGACAAGGCGCGTAGGGTCGTACTTTTTCGTCCAGTCGGCGACCTGCGCGGTGTTCATCTGCCCCCAGCCCTCGTTGAACGGAACCCAGAACACGACAGACGGGCTTGACCAGAGGAAATCTATCATTTCCCGATATTCCTTCATGAACGTGTCGAACGCCTTTTGCGAAAATTCGCCCGTGTCCTTTTCGAGGTATCGCGCGAACGCCCACGGAGTGCGGACATTGCCGTCCTTGCCGCAGGGCATGTCCTGCCAAACGAGAATGCCGAGCCTGTCGCAGTGGTAGTACCAGCGGGCGGGTTCGACTTTGATGTGCTTGCGAATCATGTTGAAGCCCCACGCCTTGGTCTTTTCGATGTCGTATTTCAGGGCTTCGTCGGACGGCGCGGTGTAGAGGCCGTCGGGCCACCAGCCTTGGTCGAGCGGGCCGAAGTTGTAGACGGGCTTGCCGTTGAGGGTCATGACGTCCTTTTCGCGCTTCGGGTGTTCGTCTTTCGTCAGCGGCTGGCGCGAAACTTTGCGCATTGCCGCATAGCCCGAAACTTCGTCAACCTGCTTGCCCGCGTCGAAAAGCTTTACCTTTGTGTCGTAAAGGTGCGGAGAGTCGGGCGACCACAGCTTGGGATTTTTGATTTCGAAATACGCCTTTGCGTTTGCCGCCGCCTTTGCGGTTGCGACGGTCTTTCCGCCGTCGGAAAGCTCGGCGACAAACTCCGTGCCTGCGGGCGCGAAAACTTCAACCGCCATGCGCGACTTGTCTACGTCGGGCGTGTATTTCACCGACGCCACATGCTTTGCGCCGACGGGTTCGAGCCACACCGTCTGCCAAATGCCGCTAACGGCCGTGTAGAAACAGCCCTTCGGATTGAGCGACTGCTTGCCGCGCGGCTGGAAGCATTTTTCCATGTCGTCGGTCGGGTCGACAACCTTCACGCGCAGAATGTTTTTGCCCGACTTCAACGCCTTTGTGATGTCGAGCGAAAACGGCGTGTAGCCGCCCGAATGCGAGCCGACGTGTTCGCCGTTTACCCACACATCGCAGGAGTGGTCCACCGCGCCGAAATTCAGAAGCACGTTTTTGCCGCTCCACGACGCGGGAAGCTCGAAATCGCGCTCATACCAAAGGGCATCGGAAGCCGTGAACTTTTTGCCCACGCCCGACAACGCCGACTCTACCGCAAACGGCACGAGGATTTCGCCGTCGAACTTTGCGCATTCGGCGTCTATCGGCGTGATTGCATAACGCCAAAGACCGTTGAGGTTCTTCCATTCCGAACGCTCCATCTGCGGACGCGGATACTCCGGCAATACGTTGTTTACGTCGATGTTCCGTCCCCACTTCGTCATAAGCTGGCCGCCGACAGGCGCCCACGCCGCATTCAAAGACGATACCGCCGATACAAACGCAAACGCCGCCAGTACCGACCCTACATACTTGATTCCTGTTCTTCCCATATAATACGTGATGTGATTTGTGATGATAATAAAACCTCTCCCCCCACTCTCAAACGTCTGAGGAGCTAAAAACAACCAAAACAAAAACCCAACCCAAACACAAGAAAAAAAAGGCAGGGTGCGGGTCGCACCACCCTACGGAGCTACGCTCCTTTCTGTGGTTATGCGGCGCGGCTATAACCGCGCCTTTCCCCGTTTAGTCCGTATTGCCGTTGGCAATTACTGACGTTGGAAAATGTTTTAGCTTCACAAGAAACTAATTTAAATAGACGCGCTTTGCGCGGATAAAAAAGAAAAAACGGAAATCCCAAAACATGGAATCTCCGCTAACCAATTAACTAAACTTTAATCCCAACGCACTCTAAAATCTTCCGCGCCGTGCGCTGACTTTTTAGGGGCGTCAAAATGCTTTCATAAGGGTGGCTTTCCTGTGCGCACAGGGCGCGTAGCATACGCGGATTTCCCCAAACAAAAGTCGGCTCACCAACCCAACAACTACACTTTGCTCCCAACGCATTCTAAAATCTTCCGCGCCGTGCGCTCACTATTTAGGGGCGTCAAAATGCCGTTCAGGCGGTGGCTTTGCGAGTGGCTCAGGGTGCGTGGCGTACTTATGTACGCGAGCAGTCTGAGACACTCGCGAAACGCCACATCAACGGCGTTTTCACGCCCCGTTTAGTAGCGGTAGTGAGCGGGTTTGTATGGACCGTCTACGGAGACGCCGATGTAGTCCGCCTGCTTTTGCGTAAGCTTCGTCAGTTTCGCGCCGAGCTTTTCCAAGTGGAGTCTTGCGACTTCTTCGTCCAAGTGCTTCGGCAGAATGTAGACTTTGTTCTCGTACTTGTCGCGGTTCGCCCACAAGTCCATCTGCGCAAGCGTCTGGTTCGAGAACGAGTTGCTCATCACAAAAGACGGGTGCCCCGTGGCGCAGCCGAGGTTTACCAAGCGTCCCTCCGCGAGGAGGAAAATCGAGCGGCCGTCGGGGAACGTGTACTTATCGACCTGCGGCTTGATGTTCGTCCGCTTGATGTTCGGATACGCCTGCAATTTCGCGACCTGAATTTCGCTGTCGAAATGCCCGATATTGCAGAGAATCGCCTGATCCTTCATGTTTTTCATGTGGTCGATTGTGATGATGTCGCAATTACCGGTGGTGGTTACGTAGATGTCGGCGAGCGGCAGGGCGTCTTCGACGGTTACGACGCGGTAGCCCTCCATCGCCGCTTGGAGCGCGCAAATGGGGTCGATTTCGGAGACGAGAATTGTAGCGCCCAAGCCCTTCAACGCCTGAACGCAGCCTTTGCCGACGTCGCCGTAGCCGCAGACGAGGGCGACTTTGCCCGCAATCATCACGTCGGTTGCGCGTTTGATGCCGTCTACGAGAGACTCGCGGCAGCCGTAGATGTTGTCGAATTTGCTTTTCGTTACGGAGTCGTTCACGTTGATTGCGGGAACGAGAAGCCGCTTGTCCTCCACCATCTGGTAGAGGCGGTGGACGCCCGTCGTGGTCTCTTCCGAGACGCCCTTCAATTCGGCGACGACGTTGTGCCAGTGGTTTTTGTCCTGCGCGTAGACGCGTTTGAGGAGGTCTTTGATTACCTGCTCTTCGTGCGAATCGGAGGGCGAGTCAACCCACTTGTCGCCGTTTTCAAGCTCGTAGCCGCGGTGGATAAGCAAAGTCGCGTCGCCGCCGTCGTCAACTATAAGCTGCGGGCCTTTGCCGTTCGGCCAAGTGAGGGCGCGGTAGGTGCAGTCCCAATATTCTTCGAGGGTTTCGCCCTTCCAAGCGAAGACGGGAACGCCCGCCGCGGCGATTGCCGCCGCCGCGTGGTCCTGCGTGGAGAAGATGTTGCAGCTTGCCCAGCGGACGTCCGCGCCGAGGGCTTTGAGCGTTTCGATGAGAACCGCCGTCTGGATTGTCATGTGGAGCGAGCCGCTGACCCTCACGCCGTCGAGCGGCTTCTTGGGCGCGTACTTTTCGCGGATTGCGATAAGCCCCGGCATTTCGTATTCGGCGATGTCGAGCTCTTTTCTGCCCCACGACGCGAGGTTGATGTCTGCTATTTTATATTCCTGTTCTTTCATAAATTTTGCAAAATTTTGCGGTTGGCATAGCATTCGGCGCAGAAATTTCCGCAAAGACGGTGAATTTCCGCGCGGGTTTCAATACAAAATGCGCGGCGATAACGCCGCGTCATTGTCTTAAATATTTTCGGAAACGGGTGGAAAACCGAAACTATTTTGCGGCGGCGGCTTTGAGGGCTTCCGCCTTGTCGGTCTTTTCCCACGGCAAATCGGACTTCGTAAAGTGCCCGTAGTTCGTCGTCTTTTTGTAAATCGGGCGGAGCAAATCGAGCTGTTTTACGATGTCGGCGGGTTTGAAGCTGAACACCTTGCGGACGGCCTTTTCGATTTTCTCTTCGGACACTTTGCCCGTGCCGAAAGTGTCTATCGCAATGCTAAGCGGCTGGGGATAGCCGATTGCGTAGGCGACCTGAATTTCGCACTTGTCGGCAAGCTTCGCCGCGACGATGTTCTTTGCGACCCAGCGGCACATGTACGCCGCCGAACGGTCGACCTTGCTGGGGTCTTTGCCGGAGAACGCTCCGCCGCCGTGGCGTCCGTAGCCGCCGTAGGAGTCTACGATGATTTTGCGCCCCGTAAGCCCGGAGTCGCCCTGAGGCCCGCCGACCACGAAGTTGCCCGTCGGGTTGACGAGGAACTTTGTGTTCTTTGTGAGGAGCTTTTTGGGCAGAACCTTTTTGACGACCTTTTCTACAATGTAGTTTTTAATGGTCTTGTGGTCTACGCCCGCGGCGTGCTGGGTGGAAACGACGACGTTTTCGATGTACGCGGGCTTGCCGTTTTCGTAGGCAACCGCGACTTGGCTTTTGCAGTCGGGGCGCAGCCATTTCGGGCCTTTGCCGCTCTTGCGCTGTTTTGCAAGCTCCGTCAAAATTCTGTGGGCGAACATAATCGCCGCGGGCATGTATTCGGGCGTTTCGTTTGTGGCGTAGCCGAACATGATGCCCTGGTCGCCCGCGCCCTGCTCCGCGGTTTCCTTGCCCTTCGCCTTGCGGGCGTCTACGCCCTGCGCGATGTCGGGCGACTGTTTGGTGAGGAGGTTTGCGAGGAAGATTTTGTCGGCGTGGAAAACGTCGTCGTCGTTCGTGTAGCCGATTTCCTCAATCGCCTTGCGGACGATTTTCTCGTAGTCGAGCTTCGCCTTGGTCGTGATTTCGCCTGCGATGACAACGCAGTTGCTCTTCACGAGGGTTTCGCACGCGACGCGGCTGAATTTGTCCTGTTCGAGACACGCGTCGAGAACGCTGTCGGAGATATAGTCGGCAACTTTGTCGGGGTGGCCTTCGCCAACCGACTCGGACGAGAATACGAATTTGTCTATCATAAATTTTAGGTTAGAATTAAGGGGTTTTGGGTTCAAGTAAAATCGCTTAGTACGACTTTGCGAATATCGCGCGGTATTTTGCGGGACGCCCCGTGAATATGCACACTCCGCCCTTCGGCTCGCCGCCTTCAAGCGGAATGCAGCGCACGGTCACGCGCAAATCCTTTCTGAGCATGTCCTCGACCTCTTCGCTGCCGTCGTATTCGGCGACGGCGAAGCCGCCGTGGATTTCGGGCTTCTTTTCGTTCTTCGGGGTGAAGTACGCGTAGAAGTCTTCCTTGGAGGAAATTTCGACGGTGTTTTCGTCGCGGTATTTCTTTGCGCGGGCGAAGAGGTTGTCCTGTATCGACTGCAAGATTTCGGCGATTGTTCCGACAAACTCGGAGCGCGCAATGGCCTTTTTCTCGCCCGTGTCGCGGCGGGCGACGAACAGCGAATCCGACGCGATGTCGCGCGGGCCGACTTCGACCCTGAGCGGAACGCCCTTCTTGACCCAGCCCCACATTTTTTCGCCGCCGCGCAGGTCGCGGGCGTCGACGGAGACCTTGACGGGAAGCCCGCGGAAAGTCTTTTCTTCAAGCTCCTTTTTGAGGCTGTCGCAGTAGGCGAGCACGTTGGCGCGTTCCTCCTCCTTGTGGAGGACGGGGAGAACCACGACATGCAGGGGCGCGAGCCTCGGCGGCAGAACAAGCCCGTCGTCGTCGGAGTGCGTCATGACCATGCCGCCGATAAGGCGCGTAGAGACGCCCCAGCTTGTCGTCCACGCGTATTCCTGCGCGCCCGACTCGGAGAGGTATTTGATGTTGCTCGACTTCGCAAAATTCTGTCCCAAGAAGTGGGAAGTGCCCGCCTGCAACGCCTTTCTGTCCTGCATCATTGCCTCGATGCAATATGTATCGACAGCTCCGGGGAATTTTTCACCCTCGGTTTTGCGCCCGCAAATTACGGGAACTGCCATGTAGTCTTGCGCGAAAGTTTCGTAGACGCGGAGCATTTTCTTTGTCTCTATCTCCGCCTCTTCGCGCGTGGCGTGCGCTGTGTGCCCCTCCTGCCAGAGGAATTCGGCTGTGCGGAGGAAAAGGCGCGTGCGCATTTCCCACCTTACGACGTTCGCCCACTGGTTGACCAAAATGGGGAGGTCGCGGTAGGACTGAACCCAGCGCGAATACATTTCGCCGATGATTGTTTCGGAAGTCGGGCGGACGACGAGCGGCTCTTCGAGCGGCGAGGCGGGAACGAGCTTTCCGTCCGGCCCCGCTTCGAGGCGCGAGTGCGTTACCACGGCGCATTCTTTGGCAAAGCCCTCTACGTGCTCCGCCTCCTTTTCGAGATAGCTTACGGGAATGAAGAGCGGGAAGTACGCGTTTGTGTGCCCCGTGTCCTT
>DHMA01000122.1:0-292 GCA_002405555.1 Opitutia bacterium UBA4654 | reverse complement strand
TGATACCATTCGGGATAGTCCTGAGCGCGCGTCGGCTCAATCGCCGTTCTTTTTTCTTTTGCCATAGTAAAATAAATAAATACGGCGTCATTCTGCCCCCATTCCGCCGCGACTTCAAGTTTTAAATGCGCCCTTGCGCCGCGTTTCGAAACACGCGCGGGAGAAAAAGACAAAAAAAGATGCCGCCGTAGCCGAAGCTTCGACGACACCCAACACACATGAGAAATTCGATTTAAATTATGTGAGCAATCAAAAGGAGCATTTGAGGGAAGTCAATACTTTTTTGAAAAAT
>DHMA01000006.1 GCA_002405555.1 Opitutia bacterium UBA4654 | reverse complement strand
GACGGCGACATGAGCACGAACGACACCGTGCTCTGCCTTTGCAACGGCGCAAGCGGCGTGGAGATTTCCGAAAAAGACGCCGACGCGATTGAGGCGTTCCGCGCGGCGGTCGTCGAGGCGTCGAGGGTTTTGGCTCGCAAAATCGTGGGCGACGGCGAGAAAATCACGAAAGTCGTGGAGGTGAAAGTGGTCGGCGCGCGCGACGAGGCGCAGGCCGAGAAAATCTGCCGCTCAATCGGCAATTCGCTTCTTGTGAAGTCGTCGTGGTTCGGCTGCGACCCCAACTGGGGACGCCTTACCGACGCCGCGGGATACGCGCGCACGGGTCTTGTCCTCGACAAGCTCGACCTCTTCTACGACGGCGTGGAAGTGCTCCGCAAAGGGCAGCCCGTAGACGAAAACAAGCCGCTTTGGAGGAAAATCGTTTCCAACAAAACTTTCACAATTCTCATGAACCTCAATCTCGGCACTGCGGAAGAGTCAATTCTCGCCGCCGACCTCACCGAGGGCTACGTCAACTTCAATAAGGGCGAATAATACCGCCCGATTGCCAACATCAAAAACGGTTAATTTGAAATGGAAAGCATTAACATAGACGAGGCCTCCAAAAAGGCGGGGATTTTGATTGAGGCTCTGCCGTATATCAGACGCTTCAAAGGCTCGATATTCGTCGTCAAGTACGGCGGCGCGTTTATGGACGACCCCAATCCGCAGGTTCGCGCGTCGGTCGCGCAGGACATTTCGTTTCTGGCGGCGGCGGGCATAAACGTCGTGGTAGTCCACGGAGGCGGCAAGGCAATAAGCCGCGCGATGTCGAACGCGGGTCTCCAGCCCGAATTCAAAAACGGCATGCGCATAACCGACGAAAAAACCGTCTCGATTGTCGAGGACGTTTTGAACAACGGCGTCAACGCCGAAATCGTCGAAATGCTCGAATCGCAGGGCTGCTCCGCCCGCGGAATACGCGGCAACGACGTCCTCCGCTGCGAAAAGCTCTTTTCGGCGGGCGAAAACGGCGAAAAAATCGACATCGGCTACGTCGGGAAAATTTCCTCCGTCATCGCCGAGCCTATCGAAAGGGCGATTGCCGAAGGGCGCACGCCCGTGGTCTCGCCCATCGCGCTCGGCGCGGATTCGCACCCGTACAACACGAACGCGGACGTCGCGGCGGCGGCGGTCGCGGCGGCGTTGAAAGCCCGCAGGCTCGTATTTCTCTGCGACGTCCCAGGCCTCATGCGCGACCCGAAAGACCGCTCGACGCTCATCTCGCACCTGAAAGTGGGCGAGGTCGAGGGGCTGAAAAAGTCGGGCGTAATCGGCGGCGGAATGATGCCGAAAGTCGACAGCGGCGTGGACGCCATCAACAGGGGCGTAAGGCGCGTGCACTTTGTGGACGGCTACATGCCGCACAGCCTGCTTCTCGAAATTTTCACCGACAGGGGAATCGGAACGGAAATCGTTGCCTCCTCCAAACAGGATTAACCATGACGACAAAAGAAAAAACCTACAAATACGCAATGCCCACTTTCGGCGACCGCGACTTCACCGTCGCCAAGGGCAAGGGTTGCAAACTTTACGACGAAGACGGAAACGAGTACCTCGACTTCGGCGCGGGAATCGCCGTAGACAGCATAGGGCACTGCCACCCGCGCTGGGTCAAGGCAATCGCAAAGCAGGCGGAAACGCTCGCGCATTGCAGCAACCTCTACATGACAAAACCCAACGCCGACCTCTGCGAAAAACTGGTTTCGGAAATCGGCGCGGGCAAGATTTTCCTGTGCAACAGCGGCACGGAGGCGAACGAAGCGCTCATCAAGGCGGCGCGTCTGTACGGTCAGAAAGTGTCGGGCAAAGAGGGCGCGAAATGCAAAATCGTAACCGCATACGACGGCTTCCACGGAAGGACGATGGGCTGCGTCGCCGCGACCGCCCAGAAGAAAATCCAGAAGGGCTTTGCGCCCATGCTCGGCGGCTTCGACTACGCCGTGTTCAACGATTTGGCTTCGTTCGAAAAGGTCGTTGACGACGACACCGCCGCGGTAATCGTAGAGCCAGTTCAGGGCGAGAGCGGCGTAACGCCCGCGTCTCCGAAGTTCTTGAAGGGTCTGAAAGCCCTCTGCAAAAAACACAAGGCGCTGCTTTTCTTCGACGAAGTGCAGTGCGGCTTCGGCCGTTGCGGAGCGTTCCTTGCGTCGCAGAGAATCGGCGTAAAGCCCGACGGCGTCTCGATGGCGAAGGGCTTGGGCGGCGGATTCCCCATCGGCGCGATTTGGCTTTCCGCGCCCTACGCAAACATCTTCACCCCCGGTTCGCACGGCACGACTTTCGGCGGCAACGCCCTCGCGTGCGCGGCGGCGCTGGCGACGATTTCCGTCGTCGAAAAGGGGAAACTCGTGGAGAACGCCGCCAAGATGGGCGAACGCCTTTCGGACGGATTGCAGAAAATTGCCAAAAAGTATCCGAAAATCGTAAAACTTACGAGGGGCTTGGGGCTTATGCGAGCCGCGCTCTTCAACGAGCCGTACACCAACGCGGACATTTGCAAAAAACTCAGGGGCAACGGGCTGATTCTCATTCCCGCGGGCGCGAACGCGCTGCGCTTCCTGCCGCCGCTGAACGTAAAGGCGTCCGAAATAGACAAGGCGCTCAAAATTTTCGACAAAACATTGGGAGAACTCTAAAATGGTAAGATCATTTCTTAAAGACACCGACTTCACACCCGCGGAGGCGACAGAAGTTTTCGCCCTCGCCAACCGCTACAAGAAACTCCGCTCGGCGGGGCGTCTCGACGTTCTCAAAGGGCAGAGCTGGGGGCTGATTTTCTTCAAAAAGAGCACGCGCACGCGCCTGTCGTTCGAGGCGGGCGTCTACGAGCTTGGCGGCCACCCCATGATGATGAATGCAAACGACCTCCAACTCTCGCGCGGCGAGACCGTCGAGGACACCGCCCGCATCATGGGCAGATTCCTGCACGGGCTTGTAATCAGAACTTTCGAGCAGGAGATTGTGGAAAAGTTCGCCGAAAATTCGGGTCTGCCCGTCGTCAACGCGCTTACCGACCTGCTCCACCCCTGCCAGAGCTACACCGACATGTTCACGATGATGGAAGTTTTCAGCAAGGGCGAACCGAACGTCGAGTCTCTCAAAGGCAAAAAGTTCGCGTTCTTCGGCGACACCGCGTGCAACATGGCGTACTCGCTCGCGTTGGCTGGAAGCATGTTCGGCGTTGAGGTCGTGCTCTGCGGCCCGAAGGAATTCGCGCCCGAACCCGTGCTCGACAAGCTTTTCGATGACGCAAAACTGCCCAAAAACTACCGCTTTACAAGCGACCCCGCCGACGCCGCAAAGGGCGCGAACGTCATCTACACCGACGTTTGGGTCAGCATGGGCAAGGAGGACGAAAAGGCGGAACGCCTCAAAACGCTCGCGCCGTACCAAGTCAACGAAAAGCTGTTCGACATGGCGGCGGACGACTCCGTTTTCATGCACTGCCTGCCCGCGCACTCCGGCGAGGAAGTCTCCGAGGGCGTACTGCGCGGCAAACGCAGCGTGATTTTCGATCAGGCGGAAAACCGCCTCCACGTCCAAAAGGCGATTGTAAGCTACTTGGTGCAGAAAAACAGGGGCGACCTCTAATTCCGAACTTTTCGAACGCGCCCGCCGCAAACGGGCGCGTTTTTTTTGCCCGCCTTTTGCGCGGTTTTAGAGTAAGAAAAAGCTTCCATTGCGGAAAAATAGGGTTATAAAAGAGGAAATTTTTAAAAGGAAAATACAATGAAAGTAGTTCTCGCATATTCGGGAGGCCTCGATACCTCCGTTATCGTCAAGTGGATTAAAGACCGCTTCAACGCAGAAGTGGTTACATTCGCCGCAAACGTCGGTCAGGGCGAAGAGCTTTCGGGCTTGGCTGAAAAAGCCAAAGCCACGGGCGCGGTTGCTCACTACACCGTAGACTTGCAGGACGAATTTGTCGCCGACTTCATCTACCCGATGATTCGCGCAAACGCCATTTACGAAGGCCAGTACTACCTCGGCACTTCGATTGCCCGCCCGCTCATCGCAAAGGCGCAGGTCGAAATCGCCAAGGCTGAAAACGCCGACGCAGTCGCTCACGGCGCAACGGGCAAGGGCAACGACCAGTGCCGCTTCGAAATCTCCTACGCGGCTCTCGCGCCCGACTTGCAGATTATCTCGCCGTGGAGAATAGACGAATTCCGCGAAAAGTTCCCCGGCAGAAGCGAAATGATTGCCTATTGCCGCGAGCATAACATCAACGTAGAGGCGTCAATAAAGAAGCCCTATTCGATGGACAGAAACATGCTCCACATCTCGTACGAAGCCGGAATTCTCGAAGACCCGTGGTTCGACCCGACCGTCCCCGAAAACAAGGACATGTTCAAGACCACGGTTTCGCCCGAAGACGCTCCCGACAAGCCCGTATACCTCGAACTCACTTTCGAAAAGGGCGACTGCGTGGCAATCGACGGCAAGCAGATGAAGCCCTCCGACATTCTCCGCGCGCTCAATAAAATCGGCGGCGAAAACGGCATCGGACGCGTTGACATCGTCGAAAACCGCTTTGTCGGCATGAAGAGCCGCGGCGTGTACGAAACCCCCGGCGGCACGATTCTCGAATTCGCGCACCGCAACATGGAAACAATCACCATGGACAGGGAACTTATGCACCTGCGCGACTCGCTTATTCCCAAGTACGCGGAACTCATCTACAACGGCTTCTGGTACGCTCCCGAACGCGAAGCTTTGCAGGCGTTCATCGACAAGAGTCAGGACACCGTAAGCGGCGTCGTGAGAATCAAGCTCTACAAGGGCAACATCACGTGCGTCGGCAGAAAGAGCCCGCTTAGCCTCTACGACGCGAACATCGCGAGCATGGAAGGCGTCAAGAGCGAATACAATCAGGACGACGCAACGGGCTTCATCAAGCTCCAGTCGCTGCGTCTGCGCCAGCGCGCGCGCAAGCAGGGCGTTTCGAAAGAGGCGTTCGCGAACAAGTCGAAACTTGTAAGAGAATAAGATGCGAATATGCTGCATTGGCGCGGGCTACGTTGGCGGCCCGACGATGACGATGATTGCCCGCAAATGTCCGGACATTCATGTGGACGTCGTCGACGTCAACGAGGCGCGCATTGCGGCGTGGAACTCCGACAACCTGCCCGTTTTCGAGCCGAATCTCGACGGGCTGGTTCGCGAGGTCAGGGGTAAAAACCTCTTTTTTACAACGGACATCGAGGGCGCAATTGACAAGGCGGACGTCGTTTTCATCTCCGTCAACACGCCCACGAAAACGTACGGCTACGGCGCGGGAAGCGCGTCCGACCTCAGCTATGTGGAGGCGTGCTCGCGCACGATAGCGCGTTCGGCAAAGAGCGGGAAAATAGTCGTCGAAAAATCGACGATGCCCGTGCGCACGGCGGACGTAATCAAAACGATTCTCGCCGCGACGGGGCGCGAATTTCAGGTGCTTTCCAACCCCGAATTTTTGGCGGAGGGCACGGCTGTGCGCGACTTGGAAAATCCCGACCGCGTGCTTATCGGCGGCGACGAAGACTCCGAGGCGGGGCGCAGGGCAATAGAAACGCTTGCGTCGATTTACGCCCGCTGGGTGCCGCGCGAAAGAATCATCACAACAAACCTTTGGTCGAGCGAGCTTAGCAAGCTCACGGCAAACGCGTTCTTGGCGCAGCGCATAAGCTCCATAAACGCAATCAGCGCGTTGTGCGAGGCTACGGGCGCGGACGTCGAGCAGGTCGCAATGGCGGTCGGCAGCGACACTCGCATAGGCTCGAAATTCCTGAGAAGCTCGATAGGCTACGGCGGCTCGTGCTTCCAGAAAGACCTGCTTAATTTGGTGTATCTTTGCGAGCACTTCAACCTGCCGAAAGTTGCGCAGTACTGGCGCGGCGTGGTCGAAATGAACGCGTACCAGAAAAGGCGTTTTTCGTCCAACGTAATCGAAAACCTGTTCCGCAACATCTGCGGAAAACGCCTTGCGATTTTCGGATTCGCGTTCAAGGAAAACACAAACGACACGCGCGAATCGCCCGCAATAGACATTTGCAAAGACTTTTTGAACGAGCACGCGCGATTGGCATTTTACGACCCGAAAGTGCCGAAAGCCCAAATTTGCGCCGACTTGGGCATTTCGGAGGACGACCCCCGCGCGGAATTTTGCGCGTCGCCCTACGAGGCGGCGGAAAACGCGCACGCGATTGTCCTGCTAACGCACTGGGACGAATTCAAAAAGCTCGACTACGCAAAAATCAGAAAAACCATGACGACGCCCGCGTGGATTTTCGACGGCAGAAACTGCCTCGACCACCGACTTTTGCTTGAACTCGGCTTTCGTGTGCGCGGCATAGGCAAGGGAAATCTGTCGTAGCGCGGCGCAATGCAGCCCAGAGCTTTTGTCGGGCTTGTGAAATCGGGCAAATAAGGGCGTTTCACTTTTCGTCGGCAGCGGTCGCATATGTCTAATATGCTCGCGCCGCCGCCAAAACGCAAAGCCGCCTTTCTTCACCCAATTTGACAAGCCTAAGCGGTTCGGCTTCGCCGCGCATGAAGTTTTTAAACTCGGTTTGCGGGCATTCGCAATTCTTCAAGTCGGGCGTGTTTTCCCGATTGGGAATCGCGCTTGCTTTTTTTGCGGAAGCGGAATAAATTTAACGTCAATATAAAATGAAAAATAGCGACATATTGAAATACAGGCGTCGGTTCGACATCAAACTGCCCGACAGGCAGTGGCCCGACAAAAAAATAGAAGCTGCGCCCGCTTGGTGCAGCGTGGACTTGCGCGACGGCAATCAGGCTCTCGCAATTCCGATGAACGTCGAGCAGAAACTCAAACTTTTCAAGACGCTTGTTGAAATAGGGTTCAAGGAAATCGAAGTCGGCTTCCCCGCCGCCAGCGAAACGGAGTACAATTTTATCCGCAGAATCATCGACGAAAACCTCGTGCCCGACGACGTGTCCTTGCAGGTGCTCACCCAAAGCCGCGAGCACTTAATCCGCAAGACTTTCGAAGCCCTCAAAGGCTGCAAAAACGCAATCGTGCACCTCTACAACAGCACGTCGGCGTTGCAGCGCAAGGTAACTTTCAAGATGTCGCGCGAAGAGATTATCGAAATTGCGCGGACGGGCGCGACGCTCGTAAAGCGGCTCGCCGACGAAGCCGAAAAGAGCGGCACGCGCGTCAGAATGGAGTACTCGCCCGAAAGTTTCAGCGACACCGAGCTTGATTTTGCGCTCGAAATCTGCGAAGCCGTCAAGGACATTTGGAAGCCGACTCCGCAGAACAAGCTGATTGTAAACCTGCCCGAAACCGTGCAGTACAACCAGCCCAACGTGTATGCCGACCAAATAGAATGGATTTGCCGCAACATCTCAGACCGCGACTGCGTCGAAATCAGCCTCCACACGCACAACGACCGCGGCACGGGCGTAGCCTCTACCGAGCTCGGCATTTTGGCGGGCGCGGACAGGGTTGAGGGCACGCTCTTCGGCAACGGCGAGCGCACGGGCAACCTCGACATCGTGACGGTCGCGCTCAACATGTACGCGGAGGGCGTAGACCCCAAGCTCGACTTCACCAACCTGCCGAAAATCCGCGCGGTATACGAGGAATGCACGGGAATGAAAGTTCCGCCGCGCCAGCCCTACGCGGGCGACTTGGTCTTCACCGCGTTCAGCGGCTCGCATCAGGACGCCATCAAAAAGGGCATGGACATGATGCGCAAGGACGGCATCAAGGAATGGGAAGTTCCCTACCTGCTCATCGACCCCACCGACATCGGCTGCTCATACGAGGCGATTATCCGCATAAACTCGCAGAGCGGCAAGGGCGGGGTTGCGTACATCTTGCAAAACGACTTCGGCTTCGACATTCCGCAGGCGATGCGCCAGCAGGTCGGCGACTACGTAAACGGCGTAGCCGACAAGCTCGGAAAGGAGCTTCAGCCGAACGAGATTTTCGAAATCTTCGCCGACGAGTTCGCCCGCCGCGAAAGCCCCGTAAAATTGGAGTCGTACAAAATCGACACCGACGACAACAAGCCCGACGACGACCCCAACAGGGTCTTCATCTCCGCAAAGCTTCGCGTCAACGGCGAGGAGAAAATTTTGTCGGCAACGGGCAACGGGCCGATTAACGCGCTCGTGATGGCGTTCGCCTCGAACGGCATGAAAGACTTCAAGCTTGTAGACTACCGCTCGCACGCAATCGGCAAAGGCTCGGCGACGAAGTCGGCGGCGTACATCTGCCTCGAATCGCAGACGGACGGCCGCAAGGTCTGGGGCGTGGGGGTTGACTCGAACATAGAGTCGGCAGGGCTGAAAGGTCTCGTCTGCGCCTACGACAGAATGCGCAAATAGCGAGCCGCCGAAACGCGGACAAAAACGCCGAAACCTCTTGGGGCTTCGGCGTTTTTTGCGGCTTTTGCGGCGGGAATTTCGCGGCGCGGGGAGGGCGCACGGCTCGCGCGGCTTCCTTGTTTTTCTATTCCGCGCGTAGGAAGAAAACGTCGCCGCGCTTTGCGGAAGCCTCCAATTTTCCGTCGGCGAGCTTCCTCCCCGAAACCGCGTCGTATATCGTTTTGCCGCCTTTCGGGGTAATGGTAATTTTTGCCGTTTTGCCGCGCGGAATGTCAACGGGCACTACGCTTAAATATTTTCCGTTGGCGCGTACCGAGCACGGAATGTCGGCGTATCTGTGCACGCCCGCAATTCTGTACATTTCGGCGTAGACTTCTTTTGGAACGAATCCGAAGCCGCAGAAAAGGTTTTTGCCGCGCAAAACTATCGCGGGCTTGCCGTTTTCGAATGTCGCAAAAACCCTGTCGCCGTCCCGCAAGACGGGCGAGAACGCGGGAGAGTAGGCGCGTTTGCGGTCGTAAAACCGCGAGTCTTTCGGAAGCCCGATTTTTTCGCCTTCGGGAGTCGCAACGTAATGGGCTTTCAGAGTGCCGTCCTGCGCGTTTTCGACTTCGAAGCCCGTGGCTTCGCGGATTGCGTCGGTCGAAAATTTCCGCGCGTCGGTGTCGATGTAGCCCGTCGCCCAGACGAAAATCGACGGCGTCTTGCGCGACATTTCGAAGATTTTTTTGCGCGCGGATTTGTCGAGCGCGTACGCCGCCGCGTAGACGAGGAGCTTTGCGTTTAGCGGCTTTTCGAGCGTGTCGCGCAGCAGGTACGAGCCGTATGTCGCGGAGCTTTTGTTTGCGTAATACCTTGTCGCCCGCGCGTATTCGGCGGCGAAGTTTCCGCCGCGCCACTGCGGCGCGAGGTAGTTGCTCGATTCCTCCCCGAAAATTATCGCGACTTCGGGGCTGTACGGCGACGGATTTTCGAGCATGTCGGTTTCGACGCTTCCGAAACTTTCCATGATTTTCCAGAGTTCGGGTTCGGCGTACCAGCCCCGCCCCGTGAGGTCCATCCACCACGAGCCGTTGTTGCGAACCGCTTGGTGCGCCATGCAGCGGAAGAGTATGCTTCGGCATTCTTCGGGCGTTTTTGCGCCCTCTATCCCGCACGGCTTTGCGCCCTCGCGGCGGACGGCGAGGTGCGTGCGGATGTCGTCTTCGTCAATCCAGAATTTGCCGTGGCGGGCGATTGTTTCGGGGACTGTGTTGGTCAGCTGCCCGTCGCCGAAATACCTGTCCCAATAGCTGTTCGGGCCGCAGTAGACGTCGATTAAACCGGAGTGCAAAAGCTTTTCGAACATGTAGTGCCCCGTGTTCGCCGCGCCGTTGTAGCAGCCTGAAAATCCGATTGTGTAGCCGTAGAAAAACACGGAAAGCTTGTTCGGCACTTTCCTCTTCACGACCGCCGCGAGTTCGAGCATGGTGTCGGTGATTTCGTCCTGCCTGAATTTGTTGAAGTCGGCAAGGCGCATTTGCGTCTGCGGATTTATGAGGAAGTCGGGCGCTACGCGCTCGTCCTGCGTCGGCGCTTTTGCGGAGGCTCGCGAAGCGGAATTGTCGTTCCACGCGGCGCGGAGGACGGCGTCGCTCGGATAGTTTTTCAGAAGCCACTTGTTCCACGCCTTTGCCGTTGACGCGTCGTAGCCCGCGAACGGCGAGACTGTGTGCGAGTTCCCGTAGAACCATTCGCAGGAGTTTCCGCCCGCGGGGTGGTAGCCTATGATGTTTTTGCCGTAGCGGGCTTCGGCGTAGTCTATTATCGTTTCGAGGGCGCGGCGCGACTGCTCCCTGTATTTTTCCGACGAAACCGCCGCAAACGCCGCGCTCCGTTTGCCGTCGGAAAACGTCATGGCGGAGTTGGGGTTTGCCGCAAGCCATTTCGGCGACGGATAGAAGCGGATTCGCGGGAGGATTTTCGCGTCGGGATTCGCCGTCAGGACGGCTTGGAACGACCTGTCGATTGCGCCGAAGTCGGGCGTTTCGCCGTCGTAGAAACTTTCGGCTTGGAGCGGGAACGTGATGATGTCGATTCCCGCCGACTTCGCGAGCTTCACTTGCTCTGCGATGTACAGCTTCGGGTCGAGAGGCAGCGGTTTGTTTGTGGAAGAGTCGGCAATTTCGCAACGCAGGGTGAACGGCGCGGAGTCTGTTTTTGCCCGAATTAGAATTTCGTACTGCCTGCCCGCCTCCGTCTTTATTCCGCCGAACGCGATTCCCGCGCTTTTGCCGTCGCCTCTTGCTGCGATTTTCACCGCGCCGTCCGCAAATTCGGGGGCGTCCGCTCCCGACGGAACGGATTTTATCCGCGGGTTTTGCGCGTCGAGCCTTGCCGAAAACACGGTTTTCCCCGACGGCGTTTCGCGGACTTCGAGCTTCGAAATTTCGAAGCCCGCGTCCCGCGCGTCGGGTTTGAAAATTACGCGCAGTGTCCGCGCCGCCGCCCCGCTTTTAAAGGGAATCGAAAAGTCTTTCGCGCCGCTTTCGAGAAACGGAAATTCGGGCTTGGGCGGAAAGATTTTGAAGTCGGGCATGGAGACGTAGAGCATGCGGGCGCGGACGGGCTTGCCGTCGAATTCGAGCCGCGGCACGCCGTTCGACGTTCCGACTTTGTATGTCGGCGTTTTGTCGCACGCGCACAAAAACGCGGCGCAAATGGAAAGTAAAATAGCGGCGGAAATTTTCATCGAAAACATAATTAATCGATAAACTTCCGCTTTTGCAAGGCATTTCTGCGTATTGCAACGCGCGGGATTCGGCGGAATCGTGCGGCGAAAACGGGAGGGAGGGGGGATTAGTCGAGCAGCCAGACGATGGAGTCTTTGCCGCTTTTGCGCTCGGCGGCGGCGTGTTTTTCGGGCTTGTTCGACGGGTCTTTTAGAAGCAGGTTTGCGTCTATTCCCCAGTTGTTCACCAGATTTTTCAGCATTGAAATCGACAGCTGCCTTTTGCCCGACAGCACCTCGGAAACGCGCGAGCGCGAGCCTACCTGCGCCTCCAAATCCTTGCGCGTGAATCCGTTTTCCTTCATGAATTCTTCAAGTACCGTTATTTCGTGCGATTTTCTGCCGTCCATGCGCTCCCAATATGGGAGCTGCGTTTGTTGTGTCAATTTTTTATTGCGTATTTTTATTTTTTGAAACTTTATTGCTTCGTCTGCGTTTTTCATCAGTGCACGGAGGAAATTTTTTGTATATAAAGGGAACATGAAAAAATTATTATTTGCAGCCATTGTGCTCGCAGCCGCGGGCGCGGGCATATATTTCGGATTTTTCGGGTCGTCGGAAGCCGCCGTACAATTCAAAACGGCAACGGCGCAGACGCGCGACGTCGTGAAGACAATAGACGCAACGGGCACTGTCGAACCCGAAGACCTGGTTGACGTAGCCGCCCGCGTTTCGGGCGAAATCATCGCGTTCGGAAAGGACAAGGACGGCAAGGAGGTCGATTACGGCTCGGAAATCCGCGAGGGCGACGTCATCGCGCTTATCGACGACCAAATCCAGCAGTCGAACTACCTGAGCGCGAACGCAAAGCTCGAAGCCGCAAAGGCGGCGCAGACGCAGGCGAACGCAAACCTCGTCGTGGCGCAAACTAACCTGCGTCAGGCTGAGCGCGACTGGAAACGCGCCGAGCGTCTTGGCGCGTCGGAAGCGCTCTCGCAGGCGTCGTACGACTCCTACCTTGCCGCGTGGGAAAAGGCGACCGCCGAAATAGACGTGGCAAAGGCCAAAATTTTGCAGTCGAACGCGGACGTCGTGCAGGCGGAGGCGAACATGAAAGAGGCAAAGCGCAACCTCGAATACTGCGTCATCAAAGCTCCCGTCAACGGCGTCGTCATCGACCGCAAGGTGAACGTGGGGCAGACGGTTGTTTCGAACATGAGCGCAAGCAGCCTGTTTTCCATCGCAAAAGACCTGCGCCGCATGGAGGTCTGGGCTTCGGTGAACGAGGCGGATATCGGCGGAATCCACAAGGGACAGCCCGTGTCGTTTACGGTTGACGCGTTCCCGTCGGAAAAATTCGCGGGCACAGTCGGGAAAATCCGCCTGAACGCCACGATGTCGCAAAACGTGGTGACGTATGTTGTGGAGGTTCTCACGGACAACTCCGACCTGAAACTTTTGCCCTATCTTTCGGCGAATCTGAGTTTCGAAACCGCGCGCAAAAACGGCGCGCTCGCCGTGCCGAACGCGGCTCTGCGCTTTTCGCCCGACGCAAAATACATCGCCGACGGCGAGTCCGCGCCCGAAAATTCGCGCTGCGTGTGGGTGCTTGCGGGCGAAAACAAAGTGCGCCCCGTGAAGGTCAAAACCCTTATCAACGACGGCGCGTGGACTGCTGTCGAAACGGCGGAAATCAAGGCGGGCGACGTCCTCATAACGGGCGTCGAAACCGCCGCCGCAAAGTCCGCGGTGACAACGCCGTTCATGCCGAAAATGCCGCAACGCAAAAAGGGCAACGCGCCCGCAAAAAAATGAGCCTGATTTCGCTTAAAAACATTCAAAAAACCTACTTCATGGGCGACATCTCGCTGCCCGTCTTGAAGGGCATTACCCTGAATGTGGAGCGCGGCGAAATGGTCGCGCTCACGGGGGTTTCGGGTTCGGGCAAAAGCACGCTGATGAACATTCTGGGCTGTCTCGACAGACCCACGGGCGGCGAGTACTGGCTCGACGGCAGGGAGATTTCGAAGCTCGACAACGACGGCCGCGCGGACGTAAGAAACAAGAAAATCGGCTTCGTCTTCCAGAATTTCAACCTGCTCGCAAGGACGACCGCCCTCGAAAACGTCATAATGCCGCTCGGCTACACCGCGGCGCATTTGTCGGAAAAGAAGATGCTCGAAATGGGTAAGGCAATGCTCGAACGCGTCGGGCTTGCCGACCGCATGGACCACGAGCCGTCGCGGCTTTCGGGCGGACAGCAGCAGCGCGTGGCAATAGCCCGCGCGCTCGTCAACAAGCCGCAGATAGTCTTCGCCGACGAGCCGACGGGCAACCTCGACACGAAAATGAGCGACGAAATCCTGCGGATTTTCAACGAAATCAACGAAAAGGACGGCGTTACAATCGTCCTCGTTACCCACGAAATGGACGTCGCGCAAAGCGCGAAACGCATCATCAAACTCAAAGACGGGGAAATTTCCTCCGACACCGTATTGCGAAAATGAGAAAACTGCGCGTATTGAAATGGGCGTTGAAGGCAATCTGCCGCAACCCAACCCGTACTTTCCTGACGACGCTCGGCATTGTCATAGGCATCGCCGCGGTCATCGCGCTTATGGAAATAGGCAACGGCGCGAGGGAGACGCTTGCAAAAAACATCGCCAACATGGGCGTGAACACAATCCGCGTCTGGCCGGGAACCATCACGAGAAGCGGCGTAAGCTCGGGTTCGAGCGGCAGGGCGAACATCACGCTTACCGACGTCGCCGCAATCAAAAAGGGCTGCCCGTCGGTCGTGTCGGTTTCTCCCGTGGTGAACGTGCGCGGGCAGATTATCTACGGCGGAAGGAATTGGAGCCCGTTCAGCATCATAGGCGTCAACGCCGACTACCTGAAAATCGCGAACTGGTACATAGAGGACGGCGAGCCGATAGACCCCGTGCACGTCGCGCGCGGCTCCAAAGTCTGCCTCGTGGGGTCTACGATTGTGCGCGAGCTTTTCGACGGCGAAAACCCCGTCGGCAAGGATTTGCGCATTCAGAATGTAGTATTTAAAATCATCGGCGTACTCAAAACAAAGGGCGCAAACATGATGGGCTTCGACCAGGACGACACGGTAATCGCGCCGTGGACCACCGTGAAAATGCGCCTGCGCGGCGCGGGAAGCACGTCGCTTAGCTCGACTTCCGCGACAAGCTCCACAAGCAGCGCGTCGAGCACGTCCGACTTCTACGTCGGAAGCCTCGACTTGTACCCGTCGTCGTCAAGCTCGAACCGCCCGCCCGTGCGCTTCGCAAACGTGGACTCGCTTATTCTCTCCGCGCCGAGTCAGGCGGAGGTGCCCCGCGCGGTGGAGGAAATCACCGCCGTAATGCGCGAAACCCACAGGCTTGCGCCCGAAAACGACGACGATTTCAGAATCCGCACCATGGCGGAATTTTCCGAGTTTTTCACGTCGCAGACCGAGACCATTACGAACCTGCTTCTGTGCGTGGCGTTCGTTTCGCTGCTTGTAGGCGGCATAGGTATCATGAACATAATGCTCGTTTCGGTAACGGAGCGCACGCGCGAAATCGGGCTGCGCATGGCGGTCGGCGCGCGCGGCGGCGACATTCTCAAACAGTTTTTGGTGGAATCAATCGTGATTTGCATGCTCGGAGGGCTGCTTGGAATCGCGCTCGGACACGGGCTGTCGGTTGCGATGTCGGTTCTCATGCACTGGCCGTCGTCGGTTTCGTACGGCGCGATAGTTTTGGCTGTGGGCGTTTCGGCTCTCGTGGGCGTGGTTTTCGGATACTACCCCGCGTGGAAGGCGGCGCGGCTCGACCCCATTGAGGCTCTTAGATATGAATAGAATTTATCAGAAAATAATAACGGCTTTCGCGTGCGCCGCGCTGTGCGGCTGCATGGTCGGCCCCGACTTCGAAAAACCGAAAGCCGACGCGCTTCCCGAAAAATACTCCTCCGACGGCAAAAACGTCGCGGCTTTGCGCGAGCCGACCGACGCCGAGCTTGCCGAATGGTGGGGCGTCTTCGGCGACGAAACGCTGTCGTCGCTTGTGCGCCGCGCGTTTGAAAAGAATTTCGATTTGGCTACGGCGGTCGCGAAAATCAAGCAGGCCCGCGCAACGCTCGGCATCACGCAAAGCGGATTCTTCCCGTCGCTCGACGCCGACGCGGGCTTCAAGCAGGCGGGGAGGTTTTCGGCGTCGAACCACTCGTTTTCGTGGGGCGCGGACGCGGCGTGGGAGGTCGATATTTTCGGCGGCACGCGGCGCGGCATAGAGGCGGCGGTGTCCGACTACAAGGCGGCTCTCGCCGACAAATGCGCGACGAAGATTTCGGTCGCGGCGGAGGTCGCAAAAAATTATTTTCTGTACAGAGGCTATCAGCAGGAGCTGATTATTACCAAGCGGAATCTCGAAGCCCAGCGCAAAACATACAATATAACCGTTAAACGCAAGTCCAACGGTTTTGTATCCGATTTGGACGTCGTGCGCGCCGCCGCGCAGCTCGACAGCACGTCCGCGCAGATTCCGCAGCTCGAAAGCCAAATGCTGCTCGCCCGCCACGCGCTCGAACTGCTTCTGGCTCTGCCCGCAGGCTCGCTCGAAAAGGAGCTTGAAGCCCCGCGCGAGCTTCCGATTTTGGAAAGCTTTGTGCCGACGGGCGTTCCCGCAAAGCTCGTCCGCCGCCGTCCCGACATTCTTTCGGCGGAAAACAAACTGCACGCGGCGGTCGCAAAAATCGGCAACGCAAAGTCGGACTTCTACCCCAAATTTTTCATAACGGGGCAGATTTCCTATCAGGCGCCCGACGTCGGAAAGCTCGTGCAAAACCAGTACGGTACTTGGTCGGCGGGGCCGAGCGCAAGCTGGAATCTCTTTCAGGCGGGCAAGACGTATTTCAACGTGAAACTCCAAAAGGCGGTCGCGGAGGCTGCGGGCGTCTCGTGGAATTCGGCGGTGCTCACGGCGTTGAAAGAGGTGGAGGACGCAATCGTTTCGGCGCAGAAACAGCGCGAGAGAATCGCCCACATAAACAAGCTTGTGGAGAGCAACAAAAAGGCGTTCGAGCTGTCGTCCAAACTCTATTCTGAGGGCGAAATCGAATTCCTCGATTTGCTCGACACCCAGCGTTCCATGCTGTCTTCGGAGCAGAGTCAGGTTTCGAGCAGGCGGCAGTTCGTCTCGAACATCGTCTCGCTTTACGCCGCGCTCGGCGGCGGTTGGAGCGAGTCCGACTTGCAGGACACGGAGGAGGACTCACAGTGGCTCTTCTTTAAGGAGGCTTTCGGCGACGGCGAGACTGCCGATTCCGCGAACACGCAATAGAACCCTGCCGCGCGGATTCTCTCTTTCGGATTCGCCTTTCCCTCCGCATCGCAAAGTTTGAATTTTAGACCCCGCCCGCCGATTCTTTCTCGGCGGGCGTTTTTGCTTTGCGGGCGTTTTTTTCGAAATAGGCGGCGAATGTTTTGCGGTTAAACGCGGGCGTTTTCGCTTTCCTGAAAATTCCGTTTTTGCGCGAAATTCAAAGCGCGGGTTTTTGCCCGCGTCCGCATTTTGTCCCGACGCGCCTACGCGTCGCCGCGTGTTTTACCCGCGCCCGTCTTGAACCGCGCTTCGCCGCGGTTTGCGGAGCGTTCGGCAAACACGCAAAAATGCGGCAGGGGGCGCGTCGGCTTTCCCGATTTGCCCAAGCACAAAAAAAAGCCGACCGCTTGCTGCGTTCGGCAAAAAAAAGGCGTGGATCGGAATCGAACCGATGATGAAGCTTTTGCAGAGCCTTGCCTTACCACTTGGCTACCACGCCGAATAAATTAAAGTTTTGCATTTAAACGCACGCTCGCGCCCAATGCAAGCCTTTTTTTATTTGAGGGGGATTTTCAGCAGGATTTTTTTCACCGCGTGCTGTTTGTCGGTGTGCAGGCTGGGCTTGTGGGCGTCGTCGGGGAAGAACACCGCAAATTCGCCCGCCTTCAAGACCGACGCCTCCGCCGATTCCGACTTCTCGAAATCCGCGCTGTCGTAGAATTCGACGTCCTTTTCGGCGTTGTAGGGGTCGGTGATTTTGAAGATTTTTTTGTCGGCGAAGAAGAATTTTTCCTCGCCCTCTGCGACGTACTGAATGTCGATGTATTTTTCGTGCGCCTCCATGCGCTTTTCCGCCGCCGCGCGGGTTGTGTACGACTGCACCATGCGCTTTATGCCGTCGAATTCCGTCGCGCCGTCGGGCTGGTCGGCGGGCGTGTCGAGAATGATTTTGAAGGCTCTTTTGAATTCGGGGTGGGCGTTTTCGTAGAGCGACAGATTGCGGATATTGTCTTTTATCATTTTATTTTTTGCAGATTAAAAATCTTTCGCGCTTGGAGAGGTCGGGGAGGGCGCGGGCTTCCGAAAAGCCGAATTTTTCGACGGCCTCCCGCGCGAGGATTTGCGGCTGTCCAAGCCCGCATTCGCACGCGATGAATCCGCCGTCGAGCAGGCGTTCCCGCGCTTCGGACAGGATTTTCCTCAGGTCGCGCAGTCCGCCGTCGGGCGACGACAGCGCGGAGGGCGGGTCGTAGTCGCGCACTTCGGGCTGGGCTTCGCGCACTTCGGATTCGTCGAGGTAGGGCGGGTTCGCCAAAATCAGATTGTACGATTTTTTGATATTTTCGAACCAGTCCGATTTTACGATGTTTATTTTTAGTTTGAGCGATTCCGCGTTTTCCGCCGCGAGCGAAATTGCGGCGTCGGAAATTTCCGCCGCGTCGACCGACGCGTTCGGATACGCCGACGCCATCGCCAGCGCGATTGCGCCCGACCCCGTTCCGAGGTCGAGAATTTCGAGCTTCGCGGAGCTGTCTGTGAAGAGCTTTTCGACCGCGATTTCGCAGAGCGTTTCGGTTTCGTGGCGCGGCACAAGGGCGCGGGCGTCGCATTTAAGCGTCAGCCCGAAGAAATCGACCGAGCCTATTATGTGTTGCAGCGGCTCGCGCCTTGCGCGGCGTTTCGCCATTTCGCGGAACGGCGCAAGCTTGGCTTCGGGGAGCGGCTCTTCGAAGCGCAGAAACAGTTCGAGCCGCTTGCAGCCGAGCGCGTGCGCAAGGAGAAGTTCGGCGTCGAGCTTGGGCGTCTCGATACCTTTTGCGGCGAAGTATCCCGCGCATTTTTGCAGAATTTCGAGAACGCTTTGCACGTCTTATTTTTCCGTCAGAGCCTTGACTTTTTGGACGTAGTCCGCCTCTTCGAGGGCGCGGACCATTTCGTCTATGTCGCCGTCCATGAACTGCGGCAGGGAGTGGATTGTCATGCCGATTCGGTGGTCGGTAATGCGGCTCTGCGGGTAGTTGTAGGTTCTGATGCGCTCCGAGCGGTCGCCCGATCCGATTTGTTCGCGGCGGTTTGCGGCGTATTTGTCGTGCTCTTCCTGCTGTTTCATTTCGAGCAGGCGCGAGCGCAGAACTTTGAGCGCCTTTGTCTTGTTTTTGAGCTGCGAGCGTTCGTCGGCGCATTTTACAATCATGCCCGTGGGCTTGTGGAGAATCTGCACCGCCGAGTCCGTCGTGTTGACGCCCTGCCCGCCGGGGCCGCTTGCCCGCGCGATTGAAATTTCGATGTCGTTGGGGTCTATGTGAATGTCCACTTCCTCCGCTTCGGGGAGAACCGCGACCGTCGCCGCCGACGTGTGGATTCTGCCCGCCGCCTCCGTCACGGGCACGCGCTGTACGCGGTGCGTTCCGCATTCGTATTTCATCGAGCGGTAGACGTCCGTTCCCGAAAGCAGGAAGCAGATTTCCTTGAAGCCGCCCGCGGGCGATTCGCTGGAGCTTAGGTTTTCGACCTTCCAGCCGCGCGAGTCGGCATAGCGGCAGTACATTCTGTAAAGGTCGGCGGCGAACAGCGACGCCTCGTCTCCGCCCGTGCCCGCGCGGATTTCCACGACCGTGTTGCGCGAGTCTGTGGGGTCGGCGGGAATCATCATTTTGAGGATTTCGTTTTTCGCGGGTTCGAATTTCGCTTCAAGTTCGGCGATGTCCTCCCGCGCAAGCTCGACAAATTCGGGGTCGGCGTTTTCCTCTATGATTTTTTTGTTCTCCTCTATTTGTTCGCGCTCCTTTTCGAGCTGTTCGTAGAGGTCTTTCAGTTTGGAAAGTTGCTGGTGTTCTCGCGAGACCGCGCTTGCGGCGCGTTGGTCGTTATAGAAATCCGGCTCCGCCATTTTTTTGTCCAAATCGGCGAGCCTGTCGAGAAAAGGTTTGATTGGTGGTATGCCTTCCATTGTCCGAATCTCTAAAAAAAAACCGCAACTTGCAAGAAAATACGCAGTCTTCCGCCGCCCGCGCCCCAAAATAAACTTGTAAACGCGTCCCGATTTTTACGATAATGCCCGCATGGATAAAAAAGATTCCGAACTGTATTACGGTATTGTACGCGAAGTCGCGCAGGCGGCGGGCGACAGACTCAAAAAAATTTCCGAACGCCGCGTCAATTCGGACGCAGGCAACGACGTAAAACTCCAAGAGGACGTCGAGAGCGAACTGTTTATCCGCGAAAAGCTCGCGGCTACCGGCGTGCGCGTCGTGGGCGAGGAAAAGGGCGGCGACGCCTCTCTGCTCTCTTCGGGAGAATTGTACTGGGTTGTCGACCCAATCGACGGCACCTACAACTTTTTGCGCGGAATCCCGGGGGTGTGCGTGAGCATCGGGTTGATGTCGGGGCTTACTCCCGTGGTCGGCGCGATTTACGACTTCACCCGCAACGAGCTTTTTTTGGGCGGCAAGGGCTTCCCTCTTACGGTAAACGGCGAAAAGATCTCGCCGAAATGGGCGAAGAGCGTTGCGCAGGGCGTCCTCATGACGGGCTTTCCGAGCGCGACGGACTACTCCGACGACAACCTCAAACGCTTCGTCATGGCGGCGCAGAAGTTCAAGAAAGTCAGAATGTGCGGCAGCGCGGCGTGCGCAATGGCGTGGGTGGCGTCGGGACGCGCGGACTCCTACCACGAAGAGCGTCTGTATTTGTGGGACGTCGCGGGCGGGCTTTCGCTGATGGAATCGGTCGGCGCGGCGTACGAAGTAGTCCCGCAGGGCATACCCGAAAAGCCTTTCTGCATTTCGATTCGCGCGGCGGCAAACAGGGAATTTTTTATCTAAAATGAAAAGCGAAAAATTTAAATCACACCTCGTCCGCCGCCTCGCTTGGGGCGACCTCGACGAAAAATATCTCGAAAATCTCGTCCGCACGGCTCGCGCCGAGGACATCGAAGGCGCGGGGCTGAAAGTAAAGCCCGCCCGCTGTGCCGACATCACGACGGCGACAATTACGCCGCGCTCCGAAATCAAGTCGTTTCTCGTTGCCCGACGCGAAATGATTATGTGCGGAATCAACCTCATTCCGATTATCCTCAAAGTCTACGAATCCACCGTGGACGGCGAAACGTGCGCTTTCACGCCCTTTGTTTCCGACGGCGACCGCGTTGAAAAGGGCGGGCAAATCGGGGAAATTTCGGGGTCTGCCCGCATTATTTTGCAGGCTGAGCGCATAATGCTCAATTTCATTCAGAGGCTTTCGGGCGTGGCGACGGTCACCGCGGAGTACGTCAAGGCTTTGGGAGACTCCAAGACGCGCCTGCTCGACACCCGCAAGACGACGCCCTGCCTGCGCGTTCTCGAAAAATACGCGTTCGCCTGCGGCGGCGGCTTCAACCACAGAATAGGGCTGTTCGACCGCGTAATGCTCAAAGACAACCACCTTGTCGCCGCCCACGCCGTCACGGGCGACATGCTCGCGAACGCCGTAAGGCTTGCCAAAGACGAAAATCCCGACGTCGCGGTCGAAGTGGAGGTTGATTCGCTTTTGCAGATCCAGCCCGTTCTCGACGCCGACGCCGACGTAATCATGCTCGACAACTTCTCGTACGCCGACCTCAAAACCGCCGTCGACATGATTGGCGACAAGGCTTGGACGGAGGCTTCGGGGGGCGTCAAGCTCGACAACATCGGCGCGATTGCCCGCATAGGTCCCGACTTCGTTTCGACCGCCGCGCCCGTGCATTCGGGACGCTGGATTGACATCGGCTTGGACTCGTAGAATCTCCGCGCCTTAAACGCAAAAACCGCGCGTCGTAAGACTCGCGGTTTTTTTTACGGGGTGGGGCGGGGAATTTTAGTTGCGCTTGAAAACCACGAGCGCGAAGTATTCGGTGTAGTTTTGCTCGCGCTGTACGGAAACGGCAAGGGACGCGCTCTTTATTTCGAGCTTGTTTTCGAGCGCGTACATTGCAATTTGTTCGTCGAGTTTCGTTGCGTCGGAGGCTACGAACGATTTTGCAAAAGTCGCCATGTTTTTCTGGGCGGCTTCGAGGTCGAATTTGCTTCCTTTTTTCATTGCCGCCGCGTCCGCGCAAAATGCGAAAGCGGGGAGCATGGCAAGTATAAGTAGAAAACGTTTCATTTTGTCATTGTCTGTTGCCCGCCGATTTTTTGCAAGACATATTTATTTGCGGCGGGAGCGCGCAAAAGCGGTGGTTTGCAGTTCGTTTTGCGGGCTTGTCCTTTCGTGGGTTTTTCCCATGCAAACGGCGGGTTTGCTCCGCCGTTCGGGGCGGCTCTGGCGTGCGCAAGCTTGCCGTCGGAAAATCGGCATTGCGGCGTTTTCTATCGGAGAGCTTTGCGTCTCGCTCTGGCGGGTGCGCCGTGTGCGCGGGCAATGCGGGCGGTTTGTGTGCAATAGCGTGGAGATTGCTTGCGCATTCCGCGTTTTTATTGGGCGCAAAAAAAACGGACGCCTTGCGGTGTCCGTCTCTTTTCGAAAATTTGCGTTTTCTATTATTTGTAGAATTCGGTGATTTGCAGGAGCATGTAGCTGTGCTCGTCGCGCGAAATCTTGCCGTCTTTTCTCAGCTGGTCTGCCTTCATAATCGCGCTCGTCATGTCTTCGAAGGGCTTTATGCCTTTCGTCGCGGGGAGGAACGCGGGTTTGAGCGACTGGTTTACGGGAGCGGGCGTCAATTCCTTGTAGTATCCCATGTCAACCAGCGGGCCGAACTTTACGAGGGGATTTGCGCGAACCGAAGCAAGGCTGACCGTCTGGTCTTTATAGCCTTCCTTGACAAGCTTGATTTCGTATACGCTTTTTGTGTCGAGCGAGAGGACTGTGGGGGTTTGTCCTGCGAGTTCGCCGTTGACGAACACGTTTGCGCCCGACGGAATGCTGTCTACCGTGACGTCTTCCGTGAACGTCATTGTGGAGCATGCCGAGAGAAGTGCTGCTGCAAACGAAAGAAGGAGTATTTTTTTCATAAAGGGTTTTGTTGTAGATTTATTGCGGTTGATTGGTTGGCAATGTGCCATTCATTTTATGTTCAGTCAAGCTTTTTGCTTAAAAAAACGCTAAAATGTCGGTTTTATTACAGTTTGGACAGCTCTTTCGAGCGTTTTTCGGCGGCTTTGAGCGCGTCGGCGACCGTTTTGCGGAAGCCGCTCTTTTCGAAAACGTCGAGAGCCGCGAGCGTCGTGCCCCCGGGGCTCGACACCGCGATTCGCAGTTCGTCCGCGCTCAGGGGCGATTTTTCGAGCAGCACCGCCGAGCCCACGAGCGTGCGTTCGACGAGCTTTTTTGCCTCTTCGTCCGAAAAGCCTATTTCTTTTGCGCCGGCAATCATTGCCGCGGCGAATTCGAAGATGTAGCCCGGTCCGCTTCCCGAAAGCGCGGTTACGGCGTCGAGCCGCGCCTCCTCTATTTCCATGTATTCGCCGATTGCCGAAAGCACCGTGTCTACCGTTTTCCTTTCGTCGTCGGTAAGGGGCGATTCGGGCGCGTAGCACGAGATTCCCAGCGAAATCTGCGCGGGCATGTTCGGCATTACCCTCACGATTTTCCCGACGTTCGGGAAGCACTCGCGCAGGCGGGCAATCGAAGTTCCCGCGAGAATCGACACAAGCACTTTGCTCTTTGCCGACTTCCCCGCCGCCGCGACGTCTTTGAGCTGCTGGGGCTTGCACGCGGCGACAATCGTTTCGGACTGCGCGAAGAGCGATTCGAGGTTGTCGGCGAGCGCAATCGACGTTTCCGCCGAGAGTTTTTTGCCCGTGTCGTCGTTGCCGCACGAGCACGCCACTTCGGCGGCGGACACTTTGCCGCTCGCCAAAATTCCGTGGATAATTGCGCCTGCCATTTTGCCTGCGCCTATGAAGCCGAATTTTTTCATTTTACTATGCTATTAAAGTTGTTTGACAAATTCCTTCGCCAAGTGCGAGAGGAATTTCGGCGCCCTGTTTTGCGCCTCCACGAGGTTCGGGGCGAGGGGCAGAATCTGCCCGATTTTCGCGTTGGGGATTCCCATTTCGTCGATGTCCTTTTGCGAGAGCGTGGAAGAGCCGCAGAAAATCCACACGGGTTTTTTGTATTTCGCCGCGAGTTTCGCGAGCGCGTACGGGCCTTTGCCCTGTTTGTCGGTCGCGTCGAAGACGCCTTCGCCCGTGATTACGATGTTCGAATTTTTCACCGCCGTTTCGAGGTCGGCGTATTTTGCGAACAGCTCGAAGCCGCTTACGCGCTTTGCGTTGAGGAAAGTCATCAGTCCGTAGCCGCAGCCGCCCGCCGAGCCTGCTCCCGCCTGTTCGTGCGCGCTTTTGCC
This sequence comes from Opitutia bacterium UBA4654, assembly GCA_002405555.1. Taxonomy (GTDB): domain Bacteria; phylum Verrucomicrobiota; class Verrucomicrobiia; order Opitutales; family Intestinicryptomonadaceae; genus Merdousia. The sequence goes on along the minus strand of DHMA01000006.1, from coordinate 9,860 downwards.
CACGCATTTTTTTGCGACTTCCGTGAGGCGTTTCATGTTCTGTTCGAGAGCCTCCGCCTGTTCTTTCGTCGCGCCCTTTTGTTCGGCGTAGGCGAGAGCCGCGCCCGTCTTGCCGAGCAGCGGGTTGCCGACGTCGGTCGCAACGACGAACTTTGTCGAAAACTTCTTTTCGGGCGGAACGATTTTATCGAGCTTTGCAAGGCCCTCGCCCGTCGGTTCGATGTCTTTGCCGTCCTTGTCCAGAAATTTGAATCCGAGGGGAATGAGAAGCCCTATGCCGCCGTCGTTTGTCGCGCTTCCGCCGACGCCCACGATAATCGTTTTGTAGCCGCGTTCGACGAGTTTTTCGAGAATCTGCCCAGAACCTATGTTCGTAAGCTTTGCGGGGTTGCGCTCCTGCTCCGAAACGAGGTTGATTCCCGACGCCTCCGTAAGCCCGACAAGCGCCGTGGATTCGTCAAGTAATGCGCATTTTGCGGTAAGCACCTGCCCCGTGGGGTCGATGGTTTTGAGCCTTATGACCTTAGAGCCTTTTATTGCCTTCGAAACTGTGTCTACAAAGCCGTCGCCGCCGTCGGTGAGCGTGTATTCGGAAATCTGGGCGTCTTTCGATTCGGCGAGAATCCCCATTTTTATGGCGTGCGCAGCCTGACTCGCCGAGAGCGAGCCGCGGAATTTATCGGGTGCTACCAAGAATTTCAGTGTTTTGCTCATGATAAGTAATGCTGTAATTTTTTAGAATTATGGGAAATTCCAACTAACCGCCATTATTTCTATAATTTCAAAAAAATCACTTAAAGGCAATTATTTTTTTATCCGCGCGGTCATTTTTTTGAACAAGTTTTGATTCGCCCGTACTGTCTTGCGCCGAATATCCGCCGAATTGCGGGCAAAGCGGCGTGGCGAAGCGGGGTGCGGATTTGCGCCGCCGTTTGGGTTTTCGTCTGTTTTTGTTTAAAAACTTTAAAATATGCTTGCAATCGGCGCGGGGCTTCCTATGAATTTTTGTCATATGGCAAACACTTATAAAGACGCAAAAGAACAGTACGCCAAGTTCGGGGTAGACACCGAAAAGGCGATTCAAATTCTCGATTCCATTCCGCTTTCCATGCACTGCTGGCAGGGCGACGACGTGTGCGGCTTCGAAACTCCCGACGCGGGTCTTTCGGGCGACGGCATTCAGGCCACGGGCAACTACCCCGGCAAGGCGCGCAATCCCGACGAACTCCGCGCCGACATCGACGAAGCCGTAAAATATATCCCCGGAAAAATCCGCCTCAACCTCCACGCAATCTACGGCGAATTCGGCGGCAAAAAGGTCGAGCGCAACAAAATCGGCTACGAAAATTTCAGGGGCTGGGTCGATTGGTGCAAATCGCGCAAAATGGGCATAGACTTCAACCCGACGTATTTCTCGCACCCGCTCGTAAAAGACGGCATGACGCTTTCAAGCCCCGACAAGGGCGTGCGCCAGTACTGGGTTGAGCACGGCATCGCCTGCCGCAAAATCGCCGAAAAAATCGGCAAGGAACTCGGCGACACCGTAATCACGAACTTCTGGATGCCCGACGGCATGAAGGACATGCCCGCCGACAGGCTCGCGCCCCGCGAACGCATGGCGGACTCTCTCGACAGGATTTTCAAAACCAAAATCTCGAAGAAATACAACAAGGATTCCTTCGAATGCAAACTCTTCGGCATCGGCAGCGAAAGCTACGTCGTGGGCTCGCACGAATTCGTCATGGGCTACACTGTAAAGAACGGCATGCTCATGACCCTCGACTCGGGACACTTCCACCCGACAGAAACGATTTCCGACAAAATTTCCTCGGCTCTGATGTTCGTTCCCGAACTTCTCCTGCACGTCTCGCGCGGCGTAAGGTGGGACAGCGACCATGTCGTGCTTTTCGACGACAACACCACGGCAATCATGCAGGAAATCGTCCGCACCAACGCAATCGACAAGGTTCACGTCGGCATGGACTTCTTCGACGCGTCGATTAACCGCATTTTCGCTTGGGCTATCGGCATGAGGGCAGCCCGCAAGGCGTTCCTCTACGCCCTGCTCGAACCCGTCGCGGCGATGCGCAAGGCGGAAAACGACCTCGATTTCGGTCTGCGCCTCGCCCTCATGGAGGAATCGCGCACGCTTCCGTTCGCCGACGTTTGGGCGGAATACTGCAAGCGCAGCGGCAAGCCCTGCGGCTTGAAGATGTTTGAGGGCATCAAGAAGTACGAACAGAAAGTGCTTTCGAAGCGTTAATTGTCCGGATTTTCCGCGGACCGCCGACATTCTCGGCGGTTTGTTTTTTTCAACCCCATGCGCCGCTTTCGGCGCGAAAACAAAAGGAGACAACAAATGGATTCGTTTTACGGAATTATGCTTTTTGCGCTCGCGGGCTTTGTGTCGGCGGCGTTCTACACACCGCTCAAATACGTCAAGTGGAAGTGGGAGGTGATGTGGATTTTCTGGTCGCTTGCGGCTCTCATAATATGCCCGACTCTTATCGCAAGCTTCGCAATCCCCAGCTGCTGGCAGGCGATAGGGGAGGTCGAGTTCGACACCATTGTCTGGACATTCGTCTACGGCGCGCTTTGGGGCGTCGGCGGGCTTACGTTCGGGCTTTCGATGCGCTATTTGGGAATCGGTTTGGGCACGGCGGTCGCCCTCGGCTTCTGCGCGTTGGTGGGAACGCTCATTCCGCCGATTAAGTCGGGCAAGATTCTCGAAATCGCCTCCGACCGCGCGGGGCTTCTGGTGCTCATAGGAGTCTTCATCTGCGCGTTGGGAATCGCAATAAACGGCGTTGCGGGCATGATGAAAGAGCGCGACGCCAAGGCGGCGGGCGCGGACGGCGGCTCGTCGGAATTCAGCCTTGCGAAAGGCTTTGCGGTGGCGATTGTCGCGGGCTTTCTGAGCGCGTGCATGTCGCTTTCGATGGACGCGGGCAAGCCGATTGCCGAAAAGGCGAAGGCTCTCGCCGCGATAGACCCCGCGCAGGCGGAGCTTTTCAAAAACAGCGCAATCCTCATAATCACGCTCGTCGGCGGCTTTGCCACGAATTTTGCGTGGTGTCTGTTCCTTTCCTTTAAAAACAAAAGCTTTGCCGACGCCAAGGCGGCGGGCGCGGGCAGGGGGCTTGTCTACACGGCTCTGTGCGCTCTGGGCGGTCTGCTCTGGTACTGCCAGTTCTTCCTCTACGGCATGGGGCAGACAAAACTTTCGGAGCAGTACGCGTTCGCAAGCTGGGCGATTTTGATGGCGTTTGTAATCGTGTTCGCGGGCGTAATCGGGCTGCTTATCGGCGAATGGAAAGGCTCGTCAAAACTCACAAAGGCGGTGCTGTGGCTCGGCATTCTGGTTCTTGCGGCGTCCACGTTCGTGATGTCGATATAACGAAGTTGGCCCATTGACGCCCGACTCTTGTTCGGGACTTGCGAAACTCGGCGCGGATACCTGTCCGCGCCTTTTTGTTGATTCAGAAACGCGCCCCGCGGCGGCTTTGCGCAGGCGGGCTGTCCGACTTTCGCCGCGGACGGCTTCCGTTTTGCAATAGCCGAAATTTCAATGTGTTGCAAATTTTCTGGAAAAATTTTTTACGAATAGTGTTGCCATACCCGCCCCTTTCGGGTTTTTAATTAATCCCCGAAAATGAAGTATATTTTTATTACAGGCGGAGTAGTTTCATCTTTGGGTAAAGGGCTGACATCGGGCGCGCTCGGTGCCCTTCTCGAAACAAGAAATTTGAAGGTCAGAATACAGAAGTTCGACCCGTATTTGAATGTAGACCCCGGAACGATGAGTCCGTTCCAGCACGGCGAAGTCTATGTGCTCGACGACGGCGCGGAAACCGACCTCGACTTGGGACACTACGAACGCTTCACGCACGGCAAACTCAGCCGCTTCAACAACCTCACGTCGGGGCAGATTTACGAGCATGTCCTCCAAAAGGAACGCCGCGGCGACTACCTCGGCAAGACCGTTCAGGTTATCCCGCACGTAACAAACGAAATCAAGGCGCGCATGTACGCGGCGGGAGAGGGCGTAGACGTCCTCATTACCGAAATCGGCGGAACTGTCGGCGACATCGAGGGGCTGCCTTTCCTCGAAGCCCTGCGCCAGTTCTCGCTGGAAGTCGGCAAAAACAACGTGCTTTTCATTCACGTAACGCTTCTTCCCTACCTGCGGGCGGCGGGCGAACTCAAAACAAAGCCCTCGCAGCAGAGCGTGGCAAAACTGCGCGAAATCGGCATTCAGCCCGACATTCTCGTCTGCCGCACGGAACAGCCGATGTCGGAGGACATGCGCCAAAAGCTTTCGATGTTCTGCAATGTGGAGCAAAAGGCGGTTATCGAAGAGATGGACGTAAAACACTCCATCTACGAACTTCCGCTCATTCTCGCGCAGGAGGGCATGGACAGCATTGTGGTGGAAAAGCTCGGCATCGACGCCCCCGAAAGCGACATGACCGCGTGGAATTCAATCGTCCGCAGGCTCATCTCGCCCAAGAGCGGCGAATGCAAAATCGCGGTGGTCGGCAAATACATCGACTTGCAGGACGCGTACAAATCCATTTACGAATCGCTCGCGCACGCGGGCGTCGGCAACGATTGCAAAGTGAACGTATTGCGCGTCGATTCCGAAAGCATTGAGCGCGACGGCGCGGTGGCGCACCTCGAAGGCGTAGACGGCATTCTTATCCCCGGCGGCTTCGGCGACAGGGGCATTGAAGGCAAAATTTTGGCGGCAAAATACGCGCGCGAAAACAAGATTCCCTACTTCGGAATCTGCCTCGGCATGCAGATTGCGGTGATTGAATACGCCCGCGACGTGCTCGGTCTCGACGGCGCAAACAGCGCGGAATTCAACGACAACACCCTCTACCCCGTAATCACCATTATGGACGAGCAAAAGGGCATTGTGGACAAGGGCGCGACAATGCGCCTCGGCTCCTACGAGTGCAAGCTCGTGGAGGGCACAAAGGCCCTCGCCGCCTACGGAGAACAGGTTATCCGCGAACGCCACCGCCACCGCTACGAATTCAACAACATCTACCGCAAGCGTCTCGAAGACGCGGGCTTGCGCGTGGCGGGCGTCAACCCGAAGCGCGACTTGGTCGAAATCGTGGAAGTCGTAGACCACCCGTGGATGGTAGGCGTGCAGTTCCACCCCGAATTCCAGTCCAAACCGTCGAAGCCGCACCCGCTTTTCTGCGCGTTCGTGGGACAGGCGCTGGCTCGCGCAAAATCGAAAAAATAGATGATTTTTCGCGACGGAAAACTTCTTCTAATCGCAGGGCCGTGCTCTCTGGAATGCAGGGAGCTTAGCTTCCGCGTGGCGGAGCGCGTGGCGGCGGTAGCCGAAAAATTCGCCGACTCGCTTACGGTTCTCTTCAAGGGCAGCTTCGACAAGGCAAACCGCACAAGCCTTTCAAGCCCGCGCGGGCCGGGAATCGACGAGGGACTGAAAATCCTTGCCGATGTCCGCAAAACGTTCGGACTCCCCGTGATTACCGACGTCCACGAATCCGTCCAGTGCGCGAAAATCGGCGAAGTCTGCGACGCGCTCCAAATTCCCGCGTTTCTCTGCCGTCAGACCGACCTCCTTGTGGCGGCGGCAAAAACGGGCAAATGCGTGAACGTCAAAAAAGGGCAGTTCCTCTCGCCCTACGACATGAAATACGCCGTGGCGAAACTGCGCGACGCGGGGGCTTCGGAAGTCTGGCAGACCGAGCGCGGAACGACTTTCGGCTACGGAAACCTCGTTGTGGACATGCGCTCGTTCTCCATAATGGCGCAAAACGGAACGCCCACCGTAATGGACGCAACGCATTCGACCCAGCTCCCCGGTGCGGGCAACGGCGTAAGCGGCGGCGAGCGCAAATACGCGGAAATCCTCGCGCGGGCGGCAGTAGCGGCGGGCGCGGACGGTCTGTTTATCGAAACGCACCCCGAACCCGAAAAGGCTCTTTCGGACGCGGCGACACAGCTCCCGCTCGACAGGCTCGAACACCTCGTGGAGTCGTGCCTTGCAATCCGCGCGGCATTGGGCAAAGCCTAAAAAAAACGCCGAATTTTTCTTTTCAACACGCCCCGCGGGACTCGTTTCGCGGGGCTTTTTTGTCGGCAAATTCCGATAATTCCTGCGGGTAAACTGTTTACTAAATTTCTCCAAAAATATGTTGTAAAACGCGGGCGCGTCGAAAAAATAGCTTCATCAAAAGTCAATTCGATATAACTATATATGAACGTTAAAAAACTCTCATCATTCGCCGCTCTTTCTATTTTTGCCGCGGCGCTTTTCGGAGCGCCCGCAAACGCCTCCGATAAAAACGCGAGGCCTACGACCGAATTCTTCAAAAAATCGGTCGTCTACCAAATTCTTCCCCAGCACTTTACGCAGGAGGGCACGCTCGCAAAGGCGGCCGAATTTCTGCCGCACATCAAGTCGCTCGGAATGGACATCGTGTACCTCTGCCCGATTGTCGAAGCTGACGACGACGGCGACACCCGCTTTTGGAGCAAACGCCAAAAGGCGTCGGGGCTGAACAACCCCCGCAACCCCTACCGAATGAAGGACTATTTCAAAATCGACCCCCGCTTCGGCACGGACAAAGACCTTAAAAACTTCGTCGAACAGGCGCACGCGCTCGGTCTGAAAGTCGTGCTCGACCTCGTTTACTACCACTGCGGGCCGAAAGCCGTCTTCATTGAAACCAACCCCGACTTTGTCGTGCGCGACGCCGACGGCAAAGTCAAAAACGGCCGCTGGAGCTTCCCCGAACTCAACTTCAACAGCAGGGGACTTCGCGACTACCTCATCAAAAACATGGAGTACTTCGTCGAAAAGTTCGACGTAGACGGCTACCGCACCGACGTCGAACCGGCAGTTCCCGCCGACTTCTGGGCGGAGGCGTACACCCGCATTTCGAAAATCAAGCCCGACGTCATCATGATTGCCGAGGGCGAACGCAAAGACGCGCAGGTTGACGCCTACGACGCAAATTACTCTTTCAAATGGGAATACGGAATCATCAACGTATTTCAGGGTAAAAAGCCCGCCGACTCGCTCCGCAAAATTTGGGAAGAGCAGGACGCCGCGTTTGCAAAAGGCTCGCGCCTGCTCCGCGCCCTCGACAACCACGACACCGCAAGCGACGCCTGCCAACCCGACAAGGGCGGCGCGCGCTACGAAAAACAGTTCGGCAACCGCGGCATGGACGCAATCCAAGTGCTGAACTTCACAATCGACGGCATTCCTTTCGTCTATAACGGAAACGAATTCGCCGACGACGCGTACTTCTCGATGTTCGCCGACAACACGCACGGACGTACGTTTGTCGCGTGGGAGAATATCGCAACCCGAGAGGGCTGGGCGAGAATGCAGCTGATTCGCGCGCTTTCCAAAATGCGCAAGGAAAACACGGCATTGTGGAGCGGCACTACGGCGTGGGTCGATAACGGCGCGCCCGAAAGCGTGCTTTCGTTCACGCGCAACGCGAAGTGGGAAAACGTGCTCGTGGTGGTGAACACGCGGAACGCGGAAGTGGACGCGGACGTGTTCCTGAAAGCGGACAAGTTTTCGACAATGCTCGCAGGCGGCGCGACATACAGAAAATACGGCGACGGCTTGAAAGCGAAGCTCGCGCCGTACGGCTATCTTGTTGTTAGGTATGAGTAATCCCTAATAGTATATAGTAAGTGATATGGTAAAGCGGGGCGCGAACCGTAAGGTTCGCGCCCCGTCCTGCATTTTAATAAATTGGGGAATGCGGGCAATCGCCGCGCATGAAATCGAAAGGGCTTATTTGCCCCAAACGAATTTGTTTATTATCTTCGTGTAGCTCTGTATGATTTTAACCACTTTGACCGACACGTTTTCGTCGCGGTAGTCGTTGGCAAGCACGGTGGGTTCGTTGTTTTCCCTCATGGCAACCGCCAAATCTATCGCCTGTTCTATGTCGCGCCCCGATATTCCGCCGATTACGACAGTGCCTTTGTCGAGCACTTCGGGGCGTTCGGTCGAGGTTCTGAGCAGCACTCCCGCAAAGCCCAGCATTGCGCTTTCCTCCGAAAGCGTGCCGCTGTCGCTGAGCACGCAGAACGCGTTTTGTTGGAGTTTGTTGTAGTCGAAAAATCCGAACGGTTTGAGGTTTCTGACAAGCTTGTTGAATTTGAAGTTGCGCGCCTCTATGAACTTTTTGCTTCGCGGGTGGGTGGAGTAGATTACGGGAATTTGGTAGCGTTCCGCGATGTTGTTTATTGCGGTCATCAGCGACATGAAATTCTTTTCGTTGTCGATGTTTTCCTCTCTGTGGGCGGATACCAAGATGTATTTTCCCTTTTCAAGCCCCAATTCGGAAAGCGCGCCGCTTTCGGCTATTTTTGCCTCGAACTCTTTGAGAACCTCTTTCATGGGCGAGCCTGTCACGAAAATGTGCTCTTTTCGGAATCCCTCCGAAAGCAGATACCGCCGCGAGTGCTCGGTGTAGGGCAGGTTGATGTCGGAAATGTGGTCAACGATTTTGCGGTTGATTTCTTCGGGAACGTTTTGGTCGAAGCAGCGGTTGCCCGCCTCCATGTGGAAAATCGGGATTTTCAGGCGTTTTGCCGAAATTGCCGAAAGCGCGGAATTTGTGTCTCCCAAGATAAGGAGCGCGTCGGGCTTTTCTTCGAGCATAACCTTGTAGGACTTCGCTATGATGTTGCCCATGGTTTCGCCCAAATTCGCGCCGACGCTGTCGAGATAGTAGTCGGGTTCGCGCAGTTGCAGGTCTTTGAAGAAAACTTCGTTGAGGGAGTAGTCCCAATTTTGACCCGTGTGGACGAGAATTTGGTCGAAATATTTGTCGCACGCTTTTATGCACGCCGAAAGCCTTATGATTTCGGGGCGCGTGCCTATGATTGTCATTAATTTGAGTTTTTCCATATATCAAACTTTCTCGAAAAATGTGTCGGGCTTTTCGGGGTCGAACGGCTCGTTCGCCCACATGATTGTGATTAGGTCGCCGTCGCCGATGTTTTCTATGCAGTGAATATAGCCCGTCGGAATGTCCACAACTTTTAGGTTTTCGCCGTCGGTTATGTATTCAATCACCTTCGATTCCCCGACTTTTCTGAACCTTATCGACGCCTTGCCCTTCACCACCAGATACTTTTCGTTCTTGGAGTGGTGCCAGTGGTTGCCCTTTGTAATGCCGGGTTTGGTAATGTTTACCGAAACCTGCCCGCGGTCAGCCGTGCGGATAAATTCGGTAAAAGAGCCGCGGTCGTCAATGTGCATGTTGAGCGGATAGTCGAAGCCGTCTTCGGGGAGGTAGCTCAGGTATGTGCTGTAAAGCTTTGTGGCAAGCGAGCCGCAAGTCATGTCGGGTATTTCTATCGTCTTTCTCGACTCCGCGAACGATTTTATAGTGTCGGCGATTTCGCCCAATTTTGCGCGGTGCGTAATCGGAACCATGCAGAACTTTTCGCCGATTTCCACTCCGTCTCCGCGCGTCGGAGAGCCTTTGAGAGCGCGCATGATTTCGTCGGCGAGGTCGTCGATATACACCACATGCATGTTGACGTTGGGGTCGTTCACCGTGATGGGAAGCCCTCGCGCAACATTATTGCAGAAAGTGGCAATCGCGCTGTTGTAGTTGGGGCGGCACCATTTCCCGAAAACGTTGGGGAGTCTGTAAACGCAGGCTTTTGCGCCCGTCCGTTCGGCGTATTCGAAAATGTAGTCTTCGGCGGCTTTCTTGCTTTTGCCGTAGGGGTTGTCGAGCGCGGCCTGAATCGACGAGGTGATGAGAATGCTTGCCCTGTTGTCCGCGGCTTCAAGCTTTTCGAGAAGTTTGGTTGTGAAGCCGAAATTA
>DHMA01000135.1:2381-9262 GCA_002405555.1 Opitutia bacterium UBA4654 | reverse complement strand
CTTGCCGCGGCAAGCTGGGCGGCTGTCTTTGCCGATTCCGCCTCCGCCTTTGCAGACTGCGCCGAAGTTGCCGAAGCCGCCGCGCTTTCCGCCTGAACGGAGGCCGCCGCCGCGGAATCCGCCGCGTTGGAAGCGTAGCCGCCGGCAATTCCCGCCGACGCCTCTGAGGACTGCGCCGAGCTTTCCGCCTGCGCGGCGCACGCGGAAGAAGACTCCGAATGCGCTTTCGCCTGTTCGGAAAAATACTTCGAGTTGTTTTTATAATAGGGAGATGTTTCCGAAAGCCCCGCGCCGCCGTTTGCGTAGCCCTCCGAAACTTCGGCGTAGTCGCGCGCCGACACCAAGTATTTCAGGTCGTCTGGCGTCGCCAAGTTTGAATCCTCGCCGTATGTAGGCTCTACGAAAATCCAGCCGTTTGCAAACGACGCGCGCGAGCCGTCGGAATCGACCGCGTAGATGCGCAGCCACTTTTCGCCCGCGTCGATTTTCGTGTCGGACTTGTCCAATTCGAAAGTCGCGTGGCAGCCTCCCGACGCGACGGCGGATTCGTCGAGCGACGTTTCCAGCGCGGAGACGCGCTTGCGGACAAGGACGCTTGCTGCGCGCGGTTCGGGGCGGTTCAACGCGCCGATGTCGGAGATTTCAAGCTCGGCATACGCGGCGTTCGAGAGGTCGGCGAGCGCGCCGTTCGTCCTGAAAACTACGCCGAACTGGACGGCGTCGAACTGTCTGAATTTGACGGCCGACCCCGTTTCGGAATCCGTCGGGGAGTCGAAACGCTTTGAGTCGGCGCATATCTTTACGGTGTTTTTAATCTGCGTTGTTGCATTCATGTTCGCGATTTTATCCGCGCCCGAATTTTAGTCAAAAATACTTTGGATACTTTTGGAAAAACGGCGGCTTGTGTTTGACAAAACCGCGCCCGACCGCCACCATTATCCCCCGACATGCGCATTTTTCCGACAGTTTTGGCTTCCGCACTTTCGCTCGCCTGCGCGGCGGGCGCGGCGACTGTCGCTGAAAAACGCGCCGCCGAAATGCTCGAAACCCTGCTTGCCGAAAGCGCGGTCGAATTTCCGCCGAACTACAAAATAACGCTCTCGCAGGCGGACATTGCGGAGGATTCCGTCGAACTCCGCGCGGGCGGACGCTCCGCCGAAATAAACTACGCAAACCCCGACGACGCAGAGTCCGCCGTCGGCGAATTTGCTGAAAAGTTTTTGGGAGTCCGCGTCCTCGCCCCTCCGCCGCTCGGAATTGTCCGCGACGGCTCGGCAAAGTTTGCCGAGGGAAAGGCGTCGAAAAAATTTTCGTATTCGGGCAGATTTTTTCCGCAGTACGACGGCGCGTCGAAATTCTTTGCGGCGGCGAACGGCAAGAACGACACCTACGCGCTTTCGGCGCACTCGCTTACGCGCATTGTAAACGCTACCGTCGCGGCGGAACACCCCGACTGGCTCGCAATGCGGCGCGGCAAAAGAATATCGTTCGCGGAAACGAAACAGCCGCAAATAGACTTCCTAAACGCCGATGTCAGAAAGTTCGCCGCCGACAAAACCCGCGAATTTTTCGAAAAACACCCCGACCGCAAAATGTTCAGCGTCTCCTACGCCGACGCGCCGAACTTCGACGACACGCCCCCGACCGCGCTCCTGCGCCGCTCCCCCACTCCGCACGGATACGACGACTACGGCAACGCGGTGTTCGCGTTCACAAACGCCGTCGCGAACGCGGTGTCGGCGCGGTATCCCGACAGGCTCGTCGCGGAAATCGCCTACCTCTACACTGAGAACCCGCCCGACTTCAAAATGTCGCCGAACGCCGCGGTTTTCCTCTGCGCCGACAGGCAGGGCAACTTCGACGAAACCGAGAGAAAAAAGGACATGGAGCTGCTCGAAAAATGGGCGAAGTCGGGGGTCGGCAGGCTCGGCATTTACGACTACAACTACGGCTCGCCCTACTTTGTGCCGCGCGGCTCGCCGAAGCTGCTTGCCGATTCGCTCAAATACGCGCGGAGGCTCGGCGCGACGCTCTACGTCTGCGAAAGCCGCCCGCTGTGGGCGTACGACGCGCACAAAATGTACATTCTCTCGAAGCTGCTCAAAGACGCAAACGCCGACGCCGACAAACTGCGCGGCGAATTTTTCAGGTCGTATTTCGGGAACGCCGCGCGGAGCGTGGGCGAGTTTTTCGAGACCGCTGAAAACGCGTGGCTTTCGAGGCGAGACAAGCCTACATGGCTCAAACTCTACAAGCGCGAATCGCAGGCGGAACTGCTCGACGCCGACGCAATCGGCAAGATGGAATCGGCCCTCGCCGCCGCCGAAACGACAAAGGGCACGACGCAAACCGAGCGCGAAAGGGTGCGGGAAATCAGGCTCGTTTTCGACATCACAAAGGCGTTCGTAGACGCGTACAGGCTGCAAAAAAAGCTCTTCGCGGGCGGGGAATCCGACGCCGACGCAATCGAAACCCTCGAAGCCCTGCAAATTGCCGAAACCCGCAAAAGGCTCGCAACGGAACGCTACGCGGAAAATACGAAATATCCAAAATTCGATTTTTCCGTGTGGGAAAAAATCAGTTTTATCGACGCCCGCGAACTTGTCGGCGAGCGACTTTTAAAAAATCCGCAAACCGCCGAACGCGCAAAAAAACTGCTCGGCGACGATTTCGCAAGGCTCGCCGAACTCGCCGCCGACGCCGTCGGAATTTCGGGAAACCCCGACTTCGAAAACGGGCTGGCGGGCTGGCGGACATTCAGGCTTTCGGCAAGCCCCGAAACTCTCGCGGTGTCGGACAAACGCGCGTATTCGGGGCGGAAATCGGTCGCGATGTCGTCGCAAAATTTCGTCGGAATCACGAACTCCGTTCGGGCGGCGGGAGGAAAGGTCTACGCGGCGGAGGCGCGGATTCACGGCAATATCGGAATCGGCGAAGTCTGCTACGCGCGGCTGTCGTTCTCGGACAAAAGCGGAAGGCAGATTTCGGCAAAGCGCATTCAGGCGCCGTCGGGATTTTTCGACTTCGCAAAACTGCGGATAATCGCCCAAGCCCCCGAAAACGCGGCGTCGGCAAGCTTCTCGATTTTCGTCGGAAACACGCGCGGAACGGTTTTCGTAGACGACGCAAAAATTCTCGAAAGCCGCCGCCGCTTTTGACGATTTTTTATTTGTTGCAAAAAACGCCCGCCGCGGCATTGTGTTTTTCAGATGGATAGCGCAAACGAAACAAAACCCGCATTCGACGGACTCCTTAGCGTGGTCGTGCCCTGCCGCGACGAAGAGGAAATGCTGCCGATTTTCCGCAACGAATTTTTCAGGACAATGGCGGAAATGGGCAACCCGCGCTTCGAAATAATTTTCGTGGAGGACGGCTCGAAAGACCGCACGCTCGAAATTCTGCGCGAGATGTCCCGCGCCGACGCGCGGATACGCTTCATTTCGTTCAGCCGGAATTTCGGAAAGGAGGCGGCGATGTTCGCGGGACTGAAAGCCGCAAAGGGCGACTTCATCACGATTATGGACGCCGACCTCCAAGACCCGCCGTCGCTGCTGCCGCAAATGTTCGACGCCGTGCTCAACGGCGGNNAAGAGGCGGCAATGCTTGCGGGGTTCGAGGCAGCCCGCGGCGAGTTTGTAGCCGTTATGGACGCCGACTTGCAGGACCCTCCCGAGCTGTTGAAGGAGATGTTCGCCGAAATCGCCGATTGCGATTGCGTCGCAGCCCGCCGCATTACCCGCGACGGCGAGCCGCCCGTGCGCTCGTACTGCGCAAAAATCTTCTACAAAATACTCAACACCCTCTCGCCGCTCAAATTCACCGAGGGCGCGCGCGACTACCGCCTGATGACGCGCAGGGTGCTCGACGCCGTGCTCGAACTTCCCGAATACAACAGGTTCGTGAAGGGAATATACGAGTGGGTCGGCTTCAAGACGAAGTGGATTGAATACGACAACGCCGAACGCCCCGCGGGGAAGTCGAAGTGGTCGTTCTGGGGTCTGCTGCTCTACTCGCTCGACGCGCTCACATCGTTTTCGACGATACCGCTCGCGGTGGCGGCGGTGATAGGGCTCGCGTTCTGCGCGTGCTCGGCGGTCGCAATCGTCGCGCTTTCGATACGCCAGCTGATGTTCCACAACTCGGCGTTCGGCTGGACCTCCATGATTTGCGTGATATTTTTCCTTAGCGGAATGCAGCTGTTCTGCCTCGGAATGCTCGGACAATACATGTCGAAAATCTACCTCGAAACAAAGCGGCGTCCGCACTACATAATCCGCGAAAAATCGGAGTAGCCGCATCGAAAAAACGAATTTCCGCGCGCCCGTCGGACACCCTCCGCGGCGCGTTTTTTGCGCGCGGGCATTTCCGGCGCAAGATGTTATTTTAAGAAAAGATGTTGTTTTTGCGAATTTGACCTTAACCCTCGGCGGTGGTAAAATTGCGTATTCCGTTTGCGGAATGCGAAAACTTTAACACGCAAAAACATCATATGAAAAAGACAACAGCAATACTCTGCGCCGTCCTCGCGGCGCAGGCGGCAATCCCGCTTTTCGCCGACTCGGTGAAGGCGTGGGAGGAGGCAACGACAATCCCGACATATCCGCTCGACCCCGCGGAGAAGTCGCCGATATTCGACTGCGACTGGTCGTACCAACGCGCCCGCCGCAGCGTCTATCCGTACCGCCTCAACGACAACATGACGCGCGTCAGAAAGGACGTGTCGTACAACGCGGTGTACCTCGAAAACAAGTACGTCAAGCTCTGCATACTGCCCGAAATCGGCGGCAGGCTTTTCTACGCCGTAGACAAAACGAACGGCTACGACATCTTCTACCATCAGGACGTAATCAAGCCCGCGAACGTCGGCATGACGGGCGCATGGATTTCGGGCGGCGTTGAATGGAACGTCTTCCACCACCACCGCGCGACGTCGCACATGCCCGTAAGCTACGCCATAACCTCGAACCCCGACGGTAGCAAAACCGTGTGGCTGGGCGAAACCGAACTGCGTCACAGAATGTCGTGGGCAATCGGGGTTACGCTGCACCCCGACAAGTCGTACATCGAAATCAGCGGACGTCTCGCCAACACAACGATGAACGACAACTCCATTCTCTACTGGTCGAACGTCTCGACATACGTCGATAAAAACTACCAGATTATATTTCCGCAAAACACGGAATTCGGCACCTTCCACTGCAAGGAAAGCTTCTGCCACTGGCCGATTACGCGCGAAGCCTACACGGGCAAGGAGGAATACGAAAACAACCTCGACATCTCGTGGTGGAAAAACCACCCGTCGAACAACTCGGTTTTCGTCCACGACCTCAAAGACGACTTCATCGCGGGCTACGACCACGGGCGCAAGGCGGGCACAATGCTCGTCGGCAACCACAACATCGTAAAGGGCGGAAAATTCTGGCTGTGGGGCGCAAATTCGGGCTGGCCCACGAAAATCCTCACCGACACCGCGGGGCACTACATCGAGCTTATGCAGGGCGCGTATTCCGACAACCAACCCGACTATACTTGGATTACCCCCTACGAAATCAAAAATTTCTCGCAGTACTGGTACGGGCTGCGCGACATCGGCGGCGTCAAGAAAGGCTCGAAACGCGCGGCAATCAACATGGATTTGCTCGGCGGCGGGAAAATGCTGCTCGGCGCGCTCGCGACCGAAAAAACCGACGGCGCGGAGCTTGCGCTTTCGCTCAAAGGCAAAAAAATCTTCGCGCAGAAAATCGACATCGCGCCCGACAAGCCCTTCGTTAAAACAATCGAAGTTCCCGCCGAAGCAAAGGAATCGGAATTCACGCTCGCGCTGAAATCGTCCGACGGCAAAACGCTGCTTTCGTACACGCCCGCGGTCAAAGACCCGAACAAGCCGCTTCCCGAAATCGTAAAGCCGCCCAAAGCGCCGCGCGACATCGAGAACACCGAGGAATGCCTGCTTGTGGGCATGCGCAACCTGCAATTCCACAACCCGTTCGTAAACCCCAACGACTACTTCCTCGAAGTGCTCCGCCGCGACCCCGACGACACCCGCGCCAACACGCGAATGGGCGTCTACTGGCGTCTGCGCGGCGATTTCGCAAAGGCGAAGAAATACCTCGCAACCGCAATCGCCCGCCAGACGAAAGACTACACGCGCCCCCGCGACTGCGAAGCAACCTACAATCTCGGACTTATCCTCAAAGCAGAGGGCAAGACCGACGAAGCAGTCGAGACGCTCTACCGCGCGGTCTGGAGCTACCAGTACAACTCGGCCGCAAACTTCCAGCTTGCGCAGATTTACTCGCAGGCGGGCGACTACGAAAACGCCCTCGAACGCCTCGACGAAGCCGTGCTCTACAACGGCGCAAACCTGCCCGCGCTCAACCTGAAAGCGACGATTCTGCGCAAACTCGGCGACAAAAAAGCCGCGCTTGCGTGCCTCGACCGCGTTTCGGCAATCGACCCCGTCGATGTCTATTCGGCGCGCGAAAGAAAGCTGCTCGGCGAAAATTCGGGCTTCGAAAAGCTCATGCGCGGCGACGCGGAATCGTACCTCGAACTCGCCCTCGCCTACATGCACAACGGCTTCGACTCCGACGCCGTCGGGCTGCTCGAACGCGCCGACGCAAAAGCCCCCTACCCCACAGTCAAAATGTGGCTTGCGGCGTTCGCAAAAAAACGCGGCGACATGCAGGCATACAAAAAGCTCTTCGGCGACGCGCTCGCAATGCCGCAGGAATCGTGCAATCCGTTCAGGCTCGAAACAATCGCGCTGATGGAAAGCGCAACCGCCGACTTCCCGCAAAGCGCAAAACTCCGCTACTGGCTCGGCTGCGCCTACTACGACAAGCAGGCGGAGCGCGGCATGGCTGAATGGGAAAAGTCGC
>DHMA01000135.1:0-2344 GCA_002405555.1 Opitutia bacterium UBA4654 | reverse complement strand
GAAAAGTCGCTCTCCCTCGACCCGAAAAACGCGATGGCGCTTCGCAACATCGGCTACGGCTACTGGAAGTACTTCAAAAACTGCGCAAAGGCGGCGGACTACTACCGCAGGGCAATCGCGCTCGACAACACTCAGGCGATGTTCTTCGAGGAAATCGACCAAGTGCTCGAAGGCGCAAACGCTCCCGTCGACGAACGCTACGAACTGCTGAAAAACAACCACTCCACATGCGTCAAACGCTACTATCCGCTTGCGGCGGAAGTCTCTACGGGCACGTTTGTCGGCGACTACGACAGGGTTTTGAAGCTTCTCAAAGAATGCTACTTCCCGACCCGCGAGGGCGTTGCCGACTTCCACGAAACATACCTCGACGCCGTCGTTCTCGCTGGGCTTGACAAGCTCGGCAAAGGCGACGCCACGGGCGCAATCGCGCTCTTCAACGAGGGCTTCAAGTTCCCCGAAAACCATCAGGTTTTCCTCTACGACACCCGCATTCCCCGCGACGCCCAAACCTACTGCCTCATCGGCGACGCCTACGAAAAACTCGGCGACTCCGCGAACGCAAAGACGAACTGGCAAAAGGCGGCGGCGGTCAACACAAAGAAGACAAACTGGCGTTTCTACAAGGCGCGCGCGCTCAAAAAGCTCGGCAAAACCGCCGAAGCCGACGCAATCTTCAAGTCGCTTATCGACGACGGCGCGAATGGCATGGTGAAAACGCACACAAACTTCTACGGCGCGGAGGGCACTACGGGCGACAGCGTCGAAAACATCAACTCGCGCATGTTCCTGACAAAGGGATTCGGCGAACTTGGGCTGGGGCTTGACGCCCGCGCCAAGGAGTCGTTCCGCCAATCCTTGAAGCTCAAGCCCGACACCCTCTGGGCGGCGGCGATGCTCAAAACCCTCGAATAGCCGAGGGCAAGCGCACAAGAACAAGGGCGTTTCGGAGAAATCCGGAACGCCTTTTTTTTACGCGTCGGGAAAGCCGCCTTTAAGCTCGCGCGGAGATTTGCCGAAGTGCGCGCGCATCGCCTTCGAAAACGAATAGGCGTCGGCATAGCCCACAAGCCGCGCAATTTCGGAATTTTTCGCGCCTTGGCGGACAAGCCGCAGGGCGTAATCCATGCGGCAGTCGCGCAGAAATTTCGAGTAAGTGCGGGCGAAGCGCGCCATGCAGTGGTTGTCGAGCGTGCGCGGCGAAACGGAAAGCCTACGCGCCTGAACCTCCCTGTCCCAGTCGGCGCAGGGATTCGCGGCGATTTCCGACAGAAGCCGCGCGACGGCGTCGCCCGCGGAATCGCCCGACTTCCTCGCGCAAAACTCGCGCCCGAAAATCTCGACGACGGAAGACGCAATGTTGCCGAGAACCGCCCTGCTTGCGTCGGGCGAAAAGACCTCCTCCATGAAAGCCCGCATGAGAGCCGACAACGCGCCGAAGCTCCGCAGCGGCTTTACCGACACCCCCGCGCCGAGCCTGTCCGACCAATACGGAATGTCGGCAAAATGAATCCACCAGACGGAGGTGTTTGTGTTGCTTACAAAGTTGTCGCACAGATTTCCGCGCGGAATGACGAGCGCGTCGCCGCGGGCGAGCGAGAATTTTCCGCCGCCGAATTTCGCGCCCAGCACGCCCTTTTCGACAATCAGCATGTCGTGGAAAGACTCGTTCACACGCGAGTGGTAGTAGCCCTTTGTGTGGTCGGCATAGCCGAGCAGCGGGATTGCGAATTTTTTCCAGACGTCGCCGACGGACGACGGCGGCATCAGAAGCAGACGCTCGTCGCGGTCGAGCGCGGAAATCGGGCGAACCTCGCCGCGCCGCCTGTGCATGAAGTAGACAATGCGGTTGCCCGACGGCATGAGTTTCAGTTCCTCGTTGCCGTAAATGCTCCAAGCGTATTTGCCGCCGCCCGCGCCCGATTTGTCCGAATTTTTCTTCATTAAATGCAATCGTTTTAACACTGAATGCAAATTCTTCAAACCATAAACTTGCCGACTATACACAAAAACACATTCAAAACAAACGCCGCGTTTTCATACCGAAAAAGACGCCGAACGTCCCGCCTTACCGCAAAAATCCTCGCGAGACACAATGAAACACGCAAAAAAAACGCAACCCTGACGGATTGCGTTTTTTAAATGGTGGAGCCGATGAGGTTCGAATTGGACTCGCTCGCCTGTTTTTTGCTCCGCAAAAATCCGCTCGTCTCGCCCCTGCGGGGTAATTTGCTCCGCAAATTATCCTCCTCAAACTCCCGCTTCGCGGGGCTTGTGGTCACTTCGTTCGTTCTCGCCTCCCCGTCTCCACGCAAAAAAAACGCGCTCTTCGTCAAAGATTGTG
>DHMA01000071.1:1468-12600 GCA_002405555.1 Opitutia bacterium UBA4654 | reverse complement strand
GCACTATTTCCGACTTCATCTTGGCGAGCGGCGCAATGCACAGCGACGTTCTCGGCAATGTAGATGTAAAAATCAACGGCGGTTATGTAGCCGAAATCGACGGAGGTGCTTGCGGCGCAAACATCGGCGGCGACATCAATATTACCGTAAACGGCGGTAAAGTCGGAAAAATCTATGCCGGCTCTTGCGGTAGCGGCGAAGGAATCCGCAAAGACGGCATTGTCGGCGGTTCGACGAACGTTGTAATCGGCGGCGACGCCGTAATAACAGGCGACGTCTACGGCGGCGGTTGGAGCGACGGCGAAAAATGGCGCGACACCGTAAATGGCAGCACAAACATCACCCTCAAAGACAACGCCACGGTCGGCGGAACGCTCTACGGCGGCAGCTTGGGCGGCACGGGCACAATCGAAGGCTCGAAAAACCTCAACATCGGCACGGCGGATTCGGCTTACACGGGTTCTTCCGCGCTGAAAGTCGCCGACTTCCAGAAAATCGGCATCGTAAACGGCTCGGCCGAGTTTGCGTCCTACACGCAGGCGGCGGAGGGCACGCTCATCACGATTTCCAACGGCGCGTTGCTTACGGCGACTGTCGCCTCCGCGGGGCAGTTCTCCAATACGTCGGTTGACAACGGCGGTTCGCTCGTTCTCAAACGCGGCGCGCTTGCCGACAACACGTCGGTTTCGTTCAAAGACTACACGGGCAACGGCAAGGTCTCGGCGTTCGGCGGCACGTTCGCAAACGGCACGTTCACGGCGGGCAAAAGCGCGGTTTCGACGGCGGGCACGGCTCTTACGGTCGGCACGGGCGCGGACGACGTCCAGAGCGTGCGCTTCGGCAACGGCTCGCTTTCGCTCGACTTCGACGTTTCGACAATGGGCGCGAACGAAATCACAATCAATTTCATCGCGAAATCGACCGACACTGCTGGCATCGACGGCACGGTTCTGGCGGCGTTCGACATCGACGCCTCCTACGACTACACCAACCAGTGGAGCGTATTGCTGAGCGTTGCAATCAGCCTCGACGGCATCGACGAAGCTTCGCTCAGAGCGTGGCACAAGGGCGCGGACGGCAAGTGGACTCTCACCGACAAGACCGTTTCGGTTGTTGACGGCATAGCGAGCATTGTCGCCGACGGCTTCTCTTCGTGGGCTATCAGCGGCGCGGCGATTCCCGAACCCGCCGAATGGGCGGCTGTTCTTGGCGCGCTCGCGCTCGCGCTTGCGGCGTACCGCCGCCGCTCGGGCAGATAGTTCCGACGCACGGCGGCGTCGCGCATGACGCCGCCTTTTTTGTTTGAAGAAACTTTACACGCCATGAACAACGAATTCGAACGCGGAATACTGTCCGCCAAAATGCTGTTTTCTCCCGAGGTGTTCGTGCCGATGTTAATCGTCGCGGCTCTCGTCGTACTTGGGCAGTCTTTCTGGCGTTTGAATTACGGCGGCGACGCCATGGAAACTTTCATAAAGCGCGGCGGCGACAAGCTCGACTTCCGCGCCTACGAGGATTTTCTGCGACGCCGCAGGCGCAGGGGAAACGCGTTCATTGCGGCGGCCGCCGTAGCTCTCGTGCTCTTCTACGTCTGTTTTGTAGTGGCGTACATTTGAAGACTGCGATTTCCGCCGCGCGGCGCGAAGCGTTTGCGCGGCAGTGGTATGGTTAAGAAAAAAATGCTCCGAATCTCGAAAGATTCGGAGCATTTCCGTTTTCGCCGCCTGCGTTTAGCGCACTTTGTTCCCGCTTACCACGATGTTTTTTGTGTCTGACTTGTCGTACCACACGCCGAGCCTCGGCGTCATTTCCGATTTCGTAAACTTGTTGTCGAGAATCTTCACGTCCGACGACGACATTATGAAAAATCCGTTTCTGTAAGGTTGCGGATTTTTGCGCGGGGTTTCGTTGGCGAACACGTTGTCGGCAAACACCACGTTTTGCGCCGACCCGACAAGAGCCGCCATTCCGTAGTTGTCTTTGAAGAGATTGCCCTCGAAGAGTATGTTTTTTAGAATGGGGTAGGGCGTCTGCGCGTCGGAGGGGTCGCTTTTGAGGTATGTTCCGATGAAAATGTCGTACTCGTAAGACCACCTTGTTCTGCCCATCTGGTTGCACGATTCGAACGTGTTGTTTTTCACGAGCACGTTGTCAACCCCGAAGCCCTCGCACCAGATGTTTTCGGTGTAGCCCGTCTCGATTTTTATAGAGCCCATTTCGTTGCGTTTGAACTTGCAGTTTTCGATTGTGACGTCGCGGACGAGCACCAAGATTCCGCGGGCGCGGTTGTGGTGGAAATAGCTGTTTTTTACGATAATGTTGCGCGTGTCGAACGCCCTGTTGAAGAGCACGTATTTGCCGAATTTGGAGTCGGGCAGGGGCTTGTCGAAGAAGATTTCGCACTTGCCCGATTCCGTCTTTTTGTGCCCCGCGATTTTCGCCTCAAAGCCGAGGGGAGAGTAGTCGCTGTTTCGGAATTCGATTGTGTCGCCGACAGCCCCGTAGCTCTTGCGGGCGACGAGCGAATTTTCCGCCTTTTTGACGCCGAACGAGGAGTTGTCGTGGAAGTTTATGCAGTCGTCCGCGCCGCGCGAGAATTCGCAGTCGAGCACCTTGATGTAGCCGAGCGACGACCCTATGTGGTAGTGGTCTGCGGTGCATGTTATTGCGCGTTTTTCCGCCTTTTCGGGAAGGACGATTTTCACGCGCTCCATGAGCGTGCACTGCTGTTTGCCGTGCTGGACGAACGCGTGTCCGGGGTTTGAAAACACGGTGAAGTCGGAAATCGTGATGTGTTTGTTGTCCCACATGACCATGTTGTTCATGTCGTAGTAGTAGTGTTGCATGCGGAAGAGCCTGCCGACTTTCAGCGAGCTTTGGTTCGAGTTTCCGTAAAGCCTGATTGTGTTCGGGTTCAGCCATTTGAATTTCGGGCGCGGTTTGCGCCCCGCGAACATGTCGTAGCCGAAGGGCATTACGCCTTCAAGCCCCACCGACTTCTCCTTTTCATCCCAGCCCGAAAGCGTTGCGGCGCGGACGTAGTTTGGGTAGGCGGGGAATTTGTCGTAGTCTACGAATTTGAAGTCCACAAAATCCTCCTTTTTATTGATTGCCTCAACTCTCACGACGCTCGCGAGCGGGTCGGTTTCCCAATCCCAGTCAACTTTCACGTTGCGGATTTCCACGCGCTTGTTGCCGCGCGCCCAGAAATTGGGAGCGTTCTTTTTGAGGAAAACCAGCGTCGAGCCGTTGCCGTCGAACGTGAAATTTTCCATGTCGGCAATCGCAATCGAGCCGTCGCCCACCAGCTTGTAGACCGCGTTTTTTTGCAGCAGCAGTTTTGCCGCCTTGTTCTTTCGGCAGTAGTCCATCGCCTTGTTGAAGAGCTTGGGCGAAATTTCCCTGTTCGGCACAATTCCGAATCGTTCGGCGTTTACAACCTCACCCTCGGGATTGTAGGGGCGCATTACTTCGAAGTCCGCCGAGCCCGTCGGCAGTTTCGACTTGTCGAGCTTGTAGTGCCGCACGTTGCCGTTTATCGGAATGAAGCCAATCGAGGTGTCTTCGGCAATGCAGACGCCGGAAATTTCGGCTTTGAGTTTTTTGTACGCCGTAAAGACCAGCGCGTATTCGGCGGCGTTTTTGGGCGTCTTGAATTTCAGCACCGTTTGCGGCTGTTTGTCGTAGGCGTATGTGTTGTGCTTTAAGATGTCGGTGCCGTCGCGGTAGGCGGCGGTGTTGCGCACAAGCGTGTGCAGGTGCGCGCCGTCCTCGGCGTCGGAGATTTTTACCGACATTTTCAGAACGTAGCGCGTGTCGGGTTTGAGCGCACCGTTTTTGAATTCGACCACGCGCATGTACGATTCCAGCGGAATCTTTGTAGTGTCAATCGCGCAGGATTTTCCGTCGGGCGACACCGACGCATTCTTGCCGACGTACGCCAAATTTTCGTTCGAAAAGTCGGCGACCGCCTGCGTTTCCCTGCCTCCGCAGCCCGCGAACAACGCCGCCAGTGCCGCAAATATTATTGTTCTTCTCAATATATTCATGGTTTTATTGATAGCCGATTGGTTTTTTGAATGCAACCGAATTTGTGTTTACAAAAAACGCGCTTCGTTTTGAAGCGCGTTTGCCGAATTTTTCGGCCGTCTATTTGCGTCTGCGGTAGACTGCCAAACCCAGCGCGATTGCGCCGAAAATTGCCGCCCATTCGGCGGGTTCGGGAACGTTTATGCGGTTGAGGAAGTATACGTCCTTGCCGTCGAGAGTTCCCTTTACGAGAGTGAGGTCGCCCTTGCCGTATGTTGTGCCGTCGGCGGTGTTTGCCGTGATTGTGTCGTACTTGCCGAAAACTTTGTCTTCGTCGTTCGTCCAGAAGCAAATCATGTCGTCGGCGAAGTTTTCGATGGTGAGCGTGTTGCCCGAAGCCACCGAGATGCCGCCGATGTAGAGCTTGGCGTCGGCGTTTGTGTCGGAAAGTTCGATTGTCAGTTCCGTTGCGCCGTTCCAGTAGTAGAAGTTTCCGAATCTCGTCTTTTCGTTTACGATTATCGAGTTGTTTGCCGCCGACATCATGAGTGTTGTGTCGCCCGTCGCGCCGCTTGTCAAAATGCGCGTGAAGGCGTTCGCCTTGTTTATCACAAGCTGCGTGTTGCCGCTCAGGAACAGTCTGCCTTGGTAGTTTTGCCCGTCCCCGCCTACGTTGTCGTAGAGCTTGATGTAGCCCGCGCTGCTGTCGACCGAGAGGCTCGCCAGGCTTTCCGAGGACGCGCCTTTGAGTTCGAGGGCGCCCTTTTGGTCGATAGTGCCGCCGTTCGAAACCGACATGCCCCCACTGATTAACGTGCGGGCGGATGTGCCGTTGGTAAGTTCCGTCGCGACGAATTTGCCGCCCGAAATAGACGCGTTCGCGAGCGTCAGTTGGTTTTTGCCGACGTATTCGAAGTTGCCGTTTATTTCGGCGTTCCAGCCCGTGTTCGTGTTCATTTTCTGCGTTTTGAACGTTCCGCCTTCCGCGATTTTAAGCGTCGAGCCGCTGTAAAAGTCGAAGCTAAGCTCTCTCGACGACGCGTCGACGACCGCGTTTTCGCCGATTGAAAAGAACCCGTTTCCGGCGATGTGGGTTTGCGAAACGGTATAGTTTGCCTTGACGCCTTTTTCAAAGAACACTCCGCCTCCGGAATTTGCCGCAAAGGCGAGGTTCTGTCCCGACAGATTCGCGTTTGTCGCGATTACGAGTTTTGATGCCTGCGACGCCGGGTAGTTTACCGTCATTCTGAACTGCGCTCCCAAATCGACGTTCGCGTAGGTGGAGTCGTTCGACTGCGAGTTTTTAATTGTGAGCGTTCCGAGGTTCCACGCAAATTGGTTGCTGCCTGTCGTAAGCGCGGTGATGTCGCCCGCTTCCGCGGAATTGATGTCGATTGTCAGGTCTCCCGTGAAGTTCCAAGCGGGAACTTTGCCTGCGTCCGACATGGTTCCGGGCGTGTTCGTCGCGCCGTCGAGGGAGGCGATTGTCGCGCCCGCGCCCCTGAACATTGTGCCTTCCTTTGTGGAGGCAGGGCCGTCGAGAATTACGTTGTAGTTCTTGTTATCGGTGGGGATTGATACGCGGGTATTCCAATCGCCCGAACCGCCTATCACGGTGGTGTCCACGGTCGTGGCTGCGAGAGCCGCGGACGCCGCGAACAGGGAGAGAATAGAGGTTAGTGTTAGTTTTTTCATGGTTATGTATTTGTGTTAAAACTTTTATGGGGTTTTATAATACGAGAATAAAAGGGGTCTGAAAATTCATCAACAATTTATTTCTGTTTTTTTGTTTAACGGTTTAATTGCACAAGTGTATTGATTGTAATTTGTTGTAGAATTGGCTTTGTCCGTTTTTTTGCGCCCGCAAGCCGTTTTTTTGTTTTGCTATTGACAACGGCGCAAAAAAACGCGCTCCCTGCGGAGCGCGTCCTTTGTTTTTTTTGAAATTTTGCGGTTTTATTTGCGTCTGCGGTAGATTGCCAAGCCCAGCGCGATTGCGCCGAAAATCGCAGCCCATTCGGCGGGTTCGGGAATTGCCGCCGTCAGCCAGCCGTCTTCGCCTATGCGCACGTTTGTGAGCAGGTTGCCGTCGGCGTCGTAGAACTTCGCATTGGCGATTCCCGACGCGTTGGCGGCGTTTGTGCCTACATAGATTGCGTTTTCGCGGAAGTTGTAGATTTTAAGCCCGTCTTCCGAAGTGTTCCAAAGCGTCTGTCCGTCGCCTTCGAGAATCAGCTGCGCGAGGTCGTACAGGTAGATTTCGAGGTTCGAGCCGGCCGTCACATAGAGGTCTTGGAAAGTCTGCGTTGCGTAGAGGTTTACGATGCTTCCGTATTCGGAATATTCGGCGAGAGCCGTTGCAAGGCGAATGCCCTTGCCGTTTTCGTCGGTGAAGGCGTTTTCCTGGCTGATGTTGAGTTCCGAGTTGCCCCAGAGCCTGATTTTTGCGTTGCCTACGCTCGATTCGTCAACGACGAATTTCGCGCCCGCTGCAACGTTGAGAACGGCGCGTGTAATGCTGAGGTCGTTCGTTCCGACCTTTTCGCCGTAGATGTCAACAATGCCGTCAACCGTCCAGTTCGCGCCAGATTCGAGGTTTGCGGTTCTCTTGAATCTTACGCCGTTGTTGGAGTCCGCCGTCGCCTGCATGAATTCCGACTTCGCGTTCAGTTTGTAGACCGTGAACTGCTGCGCGGGCGTCTTGTTGTAGATGTAGGTTTTGCCGTAGAGCCAGAGCGTGCTTCCGCCGCCCATTTCGAGCGTGCCGTAGATGTGCGCCGTGGCGTTGTTGTCGATTGAAAGCGTGTTGTTGGTCGATTTAAACGTGCCGTTTTCGCCGATGATGAAATCGCCGCCCTTGACCACGAACGTCGTTTGCGAACCCGATTTGAACGAAAGGTTGCCGTAAATTTCTATGCTCGATTTGTTCGACGAACCCGTTTCGAGGCGTCCGCCGTTCCAAACTACCGACGAGTCTTCCGAAATCGAGAGCGTCGATGTTCCCGTCGAGCCCGAATTGCTGAGGTACGTGTTTTTTGCGCTTACCGTGCCGTTGAAGTGCTCGAAGGAAATCGCCTGAGTTTGGTCGGCATTCGCGCCGTTGAGGGTAAGCGACGAGCCGAAGTCTACGGTGATGTTCGCATTTTTGTAGTCTTCGCTCGAATTTGTGAGAACGAGCGTCATGTAGTTTTGCTTCCACGAAGCTGCAGAAATCGCCGTGGCGTCGGTCGCCGAATTTGCGTCAACCGTAATGCCGGTGGTAGGGTCGCTGCTTGCGACGTTTACCGCGCCCTTGCCGTCCGCCGCGCTCGAATCTATTGCGGTAATCGACTTCACCGTTTTATTGGCTACGCGGTACATCTCGCCCTGATTGGCGGATTCGTTGGGTGTCGAGTTCAGAATGAGGTCGGTCGTCGCCGAGACGCCCGTGATGTCCATTCTCGAACCCGAGTTGTTGGTATACTTGCCCTGTACGGTTTTTGTTTCGGCTTGCGAGAACGAAGCCGCCGCGCCGAGCAGTGCTGCGAGCAGGATTTTTCCTTTCATAACAATCAGATACAGTTTGTTGGTTTGTGCTTTGATTATAATGGGATAGGGCAGAGTGTCCGAATTTGCAAGTATTTTTTCCGCGCAAGTTTGCCTAATTATTTTTCCTCCTCCCGCCCGCCGAGACTTTCCTTCCCCCGCCTTTTGTCGGGCGCGTTCGCAATTCGCTTCACTCCGCGCAAAGCGGACGCAAAAAAACGCGGAATCGCCGTTTGGGCGATTCCGCGTTTAAGTGATGTGGGTTGTGCTTGGCGGCTTGCGCGGAGGGGGTCGGCGCGTTGCCGCTGTGGGGAGCGGGAGCTTTCGCTATTTCTTCGGCGGGACTGGTTTCCAGCCGCGCGAAATTGCGTAGTCCATAAATCTGTTCCAGTCGTAGGGGGTTATGCTATGCGGGCCTTCTTTGATATGGAAGCCGATGTCGCCGAAGAACGGCTTGCCCGAAGCGAGGTCGGCTTCGGTCGGCAGTTTCTTCGCCCCGAAAAGTCTATATGCGGGCGAGACTTTCATGACGGCTTCGCACTGAATGTCGGGCTGCGCGTAGATGTCGCCCGAAGACCCCGCGATGTAGAGCATGCGCGGCGCGATGCACGCTATCAGGTGCCACTGGTCGGCGGGCGGAATTTCGAGGCTGCTGTTGCGCTCCTTTTTCAGCTCCGTTTGCGATACGCCTGTTGTCGCGGTGTTTGTGTATTTTTTTATATTTTGCGAGAACCAGAACTTAAAGCGCAGGTTGGGCATGAGCGTTATCGTCTTTGCGCCGCCGTTGTTTCCGCAGACGTAGGCGAAGCGTTTGTCGTGCGCGCCCGTTATGAACGCCGTTTTCGAGAGTCGCGAATGTCCGACGACCCCGATTTTCTGTTTGTCGATTTCGGGCATTGTTTCCAGCAAATCGAATACGCGCATGTTGCACCACGCCCATGCGGCGAGGGCGGTTTTTTGGGGCGCTTGCGAGTCGTCGAAAATTTTGTAGACGCTTTCTTTTGCGCCGTCTCTTGTGATGTAGTCGGGGTATCCTTCGTTATAGCAGAATGTGGCGATTCCGAAGCCGCGGGCGACTATTTCCCTTACGGGGATTCTCTCGGTTTTTGTTGCCCGCGTTTTTTCGCGGTCGGTATTTTTCTTTTCCGCCCTGATGAAGTGGGTCGGCAGGATAACCTCCTTTTCGGCGGTGAGCGTGTGGTTGCCGTAGAAGTTGGGGCAGACGAACGCGGGGATTTTCTCCGCCGCGCCTTTGGGCAGGTAAATCAGGACATTGAATGAATGCTCGCCCTTTTTACCGCCCACGGTTATTTTATATTGTTTGCGGACCGCGATTCCGTCGAGCGCGTTGTCGGACGATTCGAGAAGCTCGAACTTGATTGTATCGGGGCGCGGCGGAATTTCCCCGTATATTTGGGAGTCGAAGAAGTCGATAATCATCGGGGCTGCGGTTTGGCTCCATTCCAGCGCGCTCTTGATTTCTCCGCGCCCGTCGATGCGCTGCAAGATGTCGTTTTGTTCTGCGCTGGTGAATTGCGGCGCGAAAAGCGCGAGCGTTGCCGCCATGCTAAAAATAAGTGTTTTCATGCTTCAAACCTATGTGCGATTTTATTCCGAGGTCAAGCAATTATTGATTTGTTGGTTTTAAATTTGAATTTTTGGAAAATTTCAAAGCCTGCGGGCTTGTCGCGATTGTCTTTTTGCGTCGGCGCGGCGGAGCGGCAATTTCCGCATTTTTGCGGGGTGGGCGGGGATATTGCCGCCGTTTTCGGCGGCTGGCGGTAATTATCGGAAGCCGCAAGTTTATGTTTCGATATTCCTTGACAAAAAGTTTTCCGTCCGTTTGAATATATTTCAACATGAAACAAAACATTCCCAATACAAAACGAAGAGCGACCGCGTTTATTTCAGTATTGTACGCCGTGTTGGCGTGCGGATTGGCTGGTTGCGCGCCGGAACAAAGCAGGCAGGAAGCCCAAACGCCCGCGGAGGCGCAAAAAACCGAGGTTGTCTGCGTTTATTACCCGCACTGGCACGTTTATCCCGAAGGCGAAAAGTGGTTCGGCAAGAACTGGACCGAATGGGAATTTGTCAAGACCGCAATTCCGCGCTTCAAGGGGCACAAGCAGCCGATGAAGCCGCTGATGGGCTATTTGGACGGCAAGTCGCCCGACGACCTCGCAAAGGAAATCGAGCTTGCCTCGAACAGCGGCATCGACGTGTTTTTGTACGACTGGTACTTCTACGGCGACGGCATTCAAACGATGTCGGAGTCTCTCGAACAGGGCTTCCTGAAAGCCCCCAACAGCGGCAAAATGAAATTCGCCATCATGTGGTGCTACCACGACCGCCGCAACGCGTTCCGCCCCGAATACGGCAAGCCGCGCCAGATGTTGCAGCCGCTCTCGCGCACTCCGCAGGAGTTCCTGAACGCCGTTGAATACTGCGCGAAAAACTATTTCACAAAGCCCAACTATTGGCATGTTGACGGCAAGCCGTATTTTTCGATTTTCGCGGCGGCGCAATTCATGTCCGACATGGGCGGCGCGGAAAAAACGCGCGAGCTGCTGAAAAAGGCCGACGCCGTTTCCGTAAAATATTGCGGCAAGCCCGTGCACTGGTCGGGAATGGTCTTCGGCAGAAAGAATTTCGACGACTACGCGGCGGCGCAGTTCGATTCGCTCAGCAACTACAACGTCAATCCGAGCGCGATTCCCGATTTCGGAAAGTACGCCGCAAAACGCCAGTGGGTCTTCGAATATTCGCAGATGGCGGACGCCCACAGGCTCACTTGGAACTTCTACGCAAACGCGCCGATGAAATTTATCCCCGTTGCGACAAGCGGCTGGGACAGCTCGCCGCGCTGCCGCGCCGACGTCGAATTTCCGTGGAAAAAGGCGGAATACCCGTACGGGACAATCGCGACGAACACCACGGGCGACAAGTTCGAAGCGCTTTTGCGCGACGCCAAAGCCTTTACCGAAAAGTCGCAAAAATCGCCCCGCGCCGTTTTGATTAACGGCTGGAACGAATACACCGAAGGCTCGTTCCTGATTCCCACACTGCGCGACGGCGACTCAATGCTCCGCGCCGTCGCCGCGGTTTTCGGTCGCCGCCCCGCCGACAAATACGTTTTCGGCGACATGGCGACCCGAAAGCTCTGCTCCGCGCCCGCCGCCACGTTTGAAAACCTCTCCTACGGAACGCACGCAAAGAACAAGCTCGACGTGTGGCTGCCCAAAAACGCGACGTCAAAGACGCCCGCCGTAATCTACTTTCACGGCGGCGGCTGGACTTCCGGCTCGACGGTGGACGCCGCGATTTCCGCGCAAATTCCCGCCTTGCTTTCGCGCGGCGTAGCCGTTGTCTGCGCCGACTACCGCTTCATTCAGGACGCCGTCGATGCCGACATCTTCCCGCCCGTTTCCGCGCCGCTTGCCGACGCCGTTTCGGCGGTCGATTTCGTAAAGGCGAACGCCGCAAAGTGGAATATAGACGCCTCGAAAATCGGCTTGGCGGGCGGCTCTGCGGGCGCGTGCTCCGCGCTGTACGCCGCGCTTTCTGGCAAGGCGGACGTA
>DHMA01000071.1:0-1412 GCA_002405555.1 Opitutia bacterium UBA4654 | reverse complement strand
GCGGACGTAGCGTTCGTGGCGGCGTCTGTTCCGCAGACTTCGCTCGACCCCGCGCAAATGCGCTCGTGGATTCCCGAAATCGAATACGGCGCGTCCGCGTTCGGCTTTGCCGACTTCGACGCATGGCTCAAAAACCGCGCTTCCGTCGAAAAATACATATCGCAGTATTCGCCCGCGGCTCTCGTGCCGAGTGCCGCCGCCCGCAAGACAAAGACGGAGTTCTTCCTCTTCTACCCGAACGGAAAGCTCGACGCGACGCATTCGGAAAAGTTCGGCGAAAACTTCGAAAAAATCTGCAAATCAAACGGCGTGTCCTGCAAAGTCGTTCGCGGCGAATTGGACATTTCCTCCTGCCTGAAATAGGGCGGCGAATGCCGAATTTACGCCGACAGTTTTAGTTTGAATAAACGCAAAAAACGGAATTGCCCGAAGCGGCAGTCCCGTTTTTTTTGCCTCCGGCGCGCCCGCCCGCAAGCGTGTTTCGAGCGGCGCGGGCAGCTGCCTTTCCCGCGGGGCGGGAATTGTTTTGCAAAGCGGAGAGATTATTGCGGTGCTTCAAATTTGTTCGCGGGCTGTGTTAATTTTGCGGGCGCGTTTGCCCTTTGTTGCGGACTTGCCGCTTCTTTGCCCGCGCGGTTTTCCGCCGCTAAAACGCCGCGCGTGGCGGCATTCCTCCGTTCCAGCAAAATAAGCCGCGCGTGTTGAAAATTTCCGCATGCCTTGCATGCAAAAACAAAAAAACGCCGAATTGTTTTCGGCGTTTGCGTACGGAATTTCCTTTGCGGAAATGCGTATTATTTGTACTGGTCGGTCACGACAACGCATTCGATGCCGAGCGACTTCGCGACTTTCGAGATTTCGTCGGCGTGGTGTCCGATGCCGAGCGCGAAGTGGTGCGTCGGGCCTTCCATGCACCAGTTGCGCAGGAATGTGCGCACGTCGGGCTTGAATTTGCCGTGGGTGTTTGTGTTGCCCGTCGGCGGCACGTCGCCCGCCGTCGATTCGCCTTCCGCGACGACGAACTTGAACGAGCCGTCCGCCTTGACGCCGATTGAAAGCAGGGTTATCGGGCCTTCCTTGATTTTGAATTCCACGCCCGCGCCCGCGCCGGGTTTGCCGTGGTATTTTTTGAGCGAGCGCAAAACGGGCTTGCCGTCGGCGATGTTGATGTGGTGGGGGCCGTCGTGCCCGACCAAAATGGTGTCGCGGGCGAAATCGACGGGGTGGAACTCCGCGAAGCTGCCGCCGATGTCGAGGCGGTCCATAATCATCATCGCGATGCAGTTCTTGATGTCGAACTCGCCGCACATCGGGAATCCAGCGGCGGTGAGAAGCGAATTGCCGACGATGAAGTTCGTAACCAAACGGCGCATTTCAGTGTTCGGCAGGGCTTCGTAGTAGTAGGCGAAGCC
>DHMA01000064.1:7904-9105 GCA_002405555.1 Opitutia bacterium UBA4654 | reverse complement strand
CTCGACTACGACATCGCAAAGCCGCTTTACGAAAAATGGCTCGCGGGAAAGCCCGCCCTCCCCGACGGAATCGACGAGAACGAAAAATTCCAAATCTTCCTCATCGACCGCTACGAAAGCTTCTACCGCGAAATGTCGGACTATATAAAGTCAATCGCACCCAACATGCTGCTCACCGACCAGACAAACGGCGGCAAGCTCCTCACGACCGTCATGGCGGAACGCTACGACGTCTACGACACCCACCTCTACAACGGACACCCGCTGTTCTACGAAAACCGCTTCACTACGCCAATGTACGTAGACCCCGCCGACCCGCTCGAAAAACGCGGCGGCGCGTTCATGAAAATCGGCGCAACGCGGCTGCTGACAAAGCCCACGGCGATTACCGAGTGGGACTACGTGCGCCCCAACCCCCGCGCGGCGGTCGGCGGACTGCTCGTCGGCGCGTACTCGGCGTTGAACGGCGTGGACGGGCTTTGGCAGTTCTGCTACACGCACCACGAAAAGAATATCCGCGGGAATCCGCCGCTGGGAATTTTCGAAACCGCAGGCGACGCCGCAAGGACGCTCGCAAACAAAATCGGGGCGTTGATGTTCCTGCGCGGCGACATATCGGAAAGCGGAAAAACCGTAGCCCTCGCCGTCTCCGACAAGCCTTTCGACAAATGCAAAAACGGCGACGCGTACAAATTCTGCGACGCCCTCGCGGAGCTTGCGCTCGTGGCAAAGTCGGGGGTCGTCGCGGCGGCGGACATGCCCTCGCTCGAAAAAAAGCTCCCCGAAGACACCGCCGCGGTGCTGTACACCGACGCCGCTTTCGCGCCGAAAGACCGCAAGACTTTCGGGGCGTCTGAAAGCGCGGAAAAAATCGCGAACAGGGTTTTCCTCGACGACGGCGGAATCAAAAACGGCGTCTACACAAGCTCGACGGGAGAGCTGAAACTCGATTCGGCAAAAGCCCGCTGGAAGGCGGTCGCGCCGCGAATCGAAGCGTTTGCGCAAAACGGAGGCTCGGCGCAAAAGGGGAAATTCGCGCGGGTGGAAAACACGGACGGCTGGTCGATTGTCGCGCTGTGCTCGCTCGACGGCGCGGAGCTTGGGAAGTCGAAGCGCATTCTCGCCGCGCACATAAGCAACATCATGAACGGCGGCGACAGATTCGGCGGGCGCAACTTTGCGACCCTCCTCGAAAAGGGAA
>DHMA01000064.1:0-7846 GCA_002405555.1 Opitutia bacterium UBA4654 | reverse complement strand
CTCGAAAAGGGAAGCGGCGGCTACCTGCTCGCGCGGGCGGAATCGAAAATCGAGTTCGCAAAAAGGCTCGACGGCTTCAAGTGCTTCGCGCTCGACGCCACGGGCAAACGCATTGCGGAAATCCCGATTGAAAGAACCGAAAACGGCGCAAAACTCGCCCTTTCCACCCACAACAAGTTCGGCGCGACAATCGCCTACGAGATTTCCGCCGAATAGCAAAAAAAACGCCCCCAAGACGCCCTCCCCCGCGCCCCGACGGCACATGCGCCTTTCGGGGCGTCATTTTTTTGTGGAAATCCGCGCCGAAAAGTGTTTTAGTAGCCCGATTTTATGGAATTTCAAAAATAGAAATATTATGTCTACATTCAAATTCGCAGTATTGCCCGGCGACGGTATCGGGCCGGAAGTAATGGACGCGGCGCTCGAAGTTCTCGACGCCGCATGCAAAAAACACGGGCACTCGCTCGACTACAAAATCTGCGCCGTAGGCGGCGCGGGCATAGACCAGTTCGGCAAGGCGTTGCCCGACTCGACGGTCGAAACCTGCAAGAATTCCGACGCAATCCTGTTCGGTTCGGTCGGCGGCCCGAAGTGGGAACACCTCCCCCCCGCGGAACAGCCCGAACGCGCCGCGCTTCTGCCCATCCGCAAAATCTTCAAGCTCTTTGCGAACATCAGACCCGGACTGCTCTACCCGCAGCTTACCGACGCCTCGCCGCTTAAATCGGAGCGCATTCCCGACGGCATCGACATCGTCTGCATACGCGAGCTTACGGGCGGCATCTACTTCGGCGAAAAGAAGACGTGGACGGAACCCAACGGCGAGCTTGCCGCGTGCGACACCATGCTGTACCGCGTAAGCGAAATCGAGCGCATCGCCGAGGTTGCGGGCAACACGGCAATGGCGCGCAACAAGAAAATCTGCTCAATCGACAAGGCGAACGTCCTCGAAACGTCGGTTCTCTGGCGCAAGACGGTAACGGAATACTTCAAAAAGCACTTCCCCGAAATCCAGCTGACATACATGTATGTAGACAACGCCGCAATGCAGCTTGCGCGCGACCCCAACCAGTTCGACGTTTTCTTCACGGAAAACATGTTCGGCGACATTCTCTCAGACGAAATGGCGGTAATCTGCGGCTCGCTCGGCATGCTTTGCAGCGCGTCGCTTGGCGACATCAAGAATTCGCTCGGCTTGAAGTTCGGCCTGTACGAACCCGCGGGCGGCACAGCTCCCGACATCGCGGGCAAGGGCATAGCAAACCCCTGCGCCCAGATTCTGTCGGCGGCGTTGATGCTCCGCTACTCGTTCGGGCAGGACGAAATCGCGGCGGAAATCGAAAAGGCGGTGCGCGGCGCGGTATGCTCAGGCGTGCGCACGGGCGACATCGCGTTCGGCATGAAAGCCGTCTCCACAGACGAGATGAAACGCGCCATCATCGAAAGACTCTAATAAACACAAAATATCCATATGGAATCCGCAGAAATTAGAAAAAGTTTTCTGGAATTTTTCAAATCGAAGGGACACACGATAGTTCCGTCGGCGTCGCTGCTGCCGACATCGCCCAACCTGCTCTTCACGAACGCGGGCATGAACCAGTTCGTTCCGTACTTCCTGGGCGAGGAAAAAAATCCGTTTCTGCGCGCCGCCGACACGCAAAAGTGCATTCGCGCGGGCGGCAAACACAACGACCTCGAAGACGTGGGCTTCGACACATACCACCACACATTCTTCGAAATGCTCGGCAACTGGTCTTTCGGAGACTACTTCAAGAAAGAGGCAATCAACTGGGCTTGGGAGCTTCTGGTGGACGTGTGGAAATTCCCCAAGGAACGCCTGTACGCGACGGTCTACAACCCGTCGGAGGGCGAACCCGCGGAGTTCGACGAAGAGGCTTACGGCTACTGGGTCGAAGTGTTCGAAAAGTACGGGCTTGACCCGAAAGTCCACATCAAGAAATGCGGCAAGAAGGACAATTTCTGGATGATGGGCGAAACCGGCCCCTGCGGCCCCTGCTCGGAAATCCATATGGACTTGACCCCCAAGGGCGACACGGAGGGCGCGCTCGTAAACGCGGGCTCGCCGCTTTGCATAGAAATCTGGAATCTGGTTTTCATGCAGTTCAACGCGCAGCCCGACGGCACGTTCGTTCCGCTTAAAAGCAAGAATATCGACACGGGCATGGGCTTCGAGCGCGTCGCGGGAATCATGGCGACCACAAAGAATTTCGCCGACTTCTCGCAGCTCGCCTCCAACTACAACAGCGACCTCTTTACCGACATCTTCAAATACATCTCGCACATGTCGGGCAAAGTCTACAAGGGAACGCTCCCCAAAGACCCGCGCGACATGTCCGCGCAGGAGCTTACCGACTGCGTTTTCCGCGTGCTCGCCGACCACGTCAGAACCCTCACGTTCTCGATTGCCGACGGAATTATCCCAGGGAACGAGGGCAGAAACTACGTTCTGCGCCGCATTCTCCGCCGCGCGGTGATGTACGGAAAGCGTCTCGGTCTCGAACGCGGATTCTTCACAAAGCTCACCGAACCCGTCATCGAAAAAATGTCGCCGTTCTTCCCCGAGCTTAAAGAACAGCGCAAGATGATTGTAAAGACAATCGAGGCCGAGGAAACGAGCTTTGCGCGAACCCTCGACAGAGGCTTGGAGCTTCTCGACAGAATCACGACGACCGACGGGAGAATCAGCGGCGAACAGGCGTTCGTGCTCTACGACACATTCGGATTCCCAATCGACCTCACGGAGCTTATCGCAAGAGAGCGCAACATGCCCGTAGACACGGAGGGCTTCGAGCGCGAAATGGAAAAGCAGCGCAAACGCGCCCGCGACGCGCAGACGCGCAAAGTCATCAGCGTCTCCGACCTCTCCGAGGCGGGGCACGCAACGCAGTTCATCGGGTACAGCTCGGACAACCTCGCGAATTTCACGACGACAATCAGCGCGATTCTCGAAGACGAAGACGCCGACTACATCATTCTGCCCCAGACCCCGTTCTACG
The DNA here is from genome assembly GCA_002405555.1 of Opitutia bacterium UBA4654. Classification (GTDB taxonomy): domain Bacteria; phylum Verrucomicrobiota; class Verrucomicrobiia; order Opitutales; family Intestinicryptomonadaceae; genus Merdousia. The sequence goes on along the minus strand of DHMA01000064.1, from coordinate 4,829 downwards.
CGGAAAAGGGCGGTCAGGTGGGCGACACGGGCTTCATCGAAATCGACGGCGTGGCGCACGAAGTAATAGACACAAAGGCGGACAAGGCCGACCACATTCTCCACAAAGTCCGCAAGGGAGTGTTCAAAAGCGGAATGGTCGGGCGCGAAGTCGTGGTGTCGGTAGACTGCCTGCGCAGACGCGCAATCCAGCGCCACCACACGGCGACGCACATTCTGCACTGGGCGATGAGACAGGTTCTCGGAACGCACATCAGACAGGCGGGCTCGTACGTGGACGCCGAACGCCTGCGCTTCGACTTTACCCACTACGAAGCCCCGACGCCCGAACAGCTCGAAGAAATCGAAAGGCTCGCCAACGCGAAAATCCTCATGAACGAGCCCGTCAAGTGGCGCGTTCTGCCCCGCAACGAAGTTCCGCCCGAATGCATGGCGCTCTTCTCGGAAAAATACGGCGCGGTTGTGCGCATGGTTGAAGTGGGCAGTTTCAGCAAGGAGCTTTGCGGCGGCACGCACGTGGCGGCTCTCGGCGAAATCGGCTTCATAAAAATCCTCGGCGAGGGCGCGATTTCCGCGGGAACGCGGCGAATTGAGGCGGTCGCGGGCGTGGCGGCTCTGAACCGCGTCGACAAAATGCAGTCCATGCTCGGCGAAGTCTCCCGCGCGCTCTCGTGCAAGCCCGAAGAGGCGTCGGTAAGGCTCAAAAAGCTCGTCGAAGCAAAGAACGAGCTTGAAAAGGAGCTTAAAAATTTCAGAAAGGAAAGCGCGGGCAAGCTCGCAAAGAGCCTCGCAAACGACGCAATCCTCAAAGACGGAAAAACTCCGTTCATGGTGAGAATCGTCGAAGCGGAAAACCCCGCGGCTATGCGCCAGCTTGCGGTGGACGCAATCAAGGAGCGTCCCGACGGCGTGGCGGTGCTGGGAGCGGCATTCGGAGAAAAGGCGACGGTGCTCGTGCTCTGCTCTCCCGACGCGGTGGCGGCGGGAATCAAGGCGGGCGACATCGTGCGCGAACTCGCGGGCAAGCTCGGCGGCAAGGGCGGCGGCAAGCCCGACTTCGCGCAGGGCGGCGGCTCGGCGAAGGACATCGCAAAAATCTTCGACGAATACAAAGCCGAAATAAAATAACGCCATGTATTTAAAGCAGCTGACAATCAACGGGTTCAAGAGCTTCGCCGACAGGACGGAGTTGCCCCTTACCCCAGGCATTACCTGCATTGTCGGCCCCAACGGTTGCGGCAAAAGCAACATTGTGGACTCTATCCGCTGGGTGTTGGGCGAGCAGAGCGCAAAGGCGCTGCGCGGCGGAAAGATGCAGGACGTCATTTTTCAGGGCACGGAAACGCGCAAGCCGCTGCAATTCTGCGAAGTCAGCCTGCTTTTTTCGGACTGCGAAGGCCAGCTTGGCACAAACTTCAACGAAGTGGAAATCACGCGGCGCGTCGGGCGCGACGAAGGCAGCGAATACTTCATCAACGGCAAGGCGGCGCGTCTTAAAGACATTCAGACGCTGTTCATGGACACGGGCGTCGGACGGGTGTCGTACTCGTTCATGGTGCAGGGACAAATCGACCAGATTCTGTCCTCGAACCCCGGAGAAAGACGCTCGATTTTCGAAGAGGCGGCGGGAATTACAAAATACAAAACGCAACGCCGCGAAGCCCTCAACAAGCTCGCGCTCGTAGACCAAAACCTCGCGCGGGCGACGGACAGAATCGAGGAAATCGGACGGCAAATCGGCACGCTGAAACGTCAGGCGTCGAAAGCGCTGCGCTACAAGCGGGCGAGTTTCAGGCTGAGGCACCTCGACCTCGCGCTGAACGCAAAAAACTACGCCGACCGCTCCGAACAGCTCAAAGCCGACGAGGAAACGCTGAAAAAAATTTCGTCCGACATTTTCGAGCTTGACCGCAAGCTCGCGGCGGCGGAGGAAACCCTCGCCCGCATGCGCGCCGAGCGCGGCGAATGCGCCGCCCAGCTCGAATACCTGCGCCAAAGCGCGGCGGAAACGCGCTCGCAAAAGGAGCAGGCGGAGAGAAACTGCGAGTTCGCGGCGGTCAGAAAGCGCGACCTCGCCGAACGCATAGAACAGATTTCGACAGAGCTTGCCTCGCTCAACGAACAGCTCGCGGCTCTCGAAGGCAGGGCAAAGGGCGACGCCGAAGTAAAGCAAATGCAGCTGAACTTGGTGTCCGCCGACGACGAGGTTTTCCGCAGGCAGAGCGAGGAACTTGCCGAAACGGAAAGCATGCTCCGCGCCGCGGAGGAGGAACTCTCCAAGGCAAAGCGTGACGCGCTCATGGGCGAAAGCTCCATTACGCGACTCAGGGCGAACTGCACGACGCTCGAAGTCGATTTGAAGTCGTACCAAGTGCGCCACGCGGCGGTGTCGGACTCCGTCTTCCAGCTGAAAGAGGAAAGCGCGGCTCTCGAAAACCGCAAAAACGAGCTTGACGCCGCCCTCGAAAACGCGAACGAAAGGCTCGGCAACGCGGAGGCGGACACGACCGACGCCCAAGCCCGTTCGGAGGAACTGCGCGCTCAATACCGCAACAGGCAGGCGGAAATCCAGCAGCTCGACAGACAGCTTGCGAGCAAAAGCGCAAGGCTTGGGCTTCTCAACGATTTCCAGTCGCGCATGGAGGGCTTTTCGGAGGGCGTCAAGGCGATTGTCAAGGGGCGTCTTTCGGAGTGCATTGACCCGTCGAACGTGAAAATCGTAAGCCAAAACGTGGAGGTCGCCGACGGCTGGACTTCCGCGTTCGAAACGCTCCTCGGAAGCGCGCTCGACGCCGTCGTTTTGGAGGACTCCTCCAAACTCGCCCAGACGCTCTCGCTTCTGCGCGAAAGAAACCTCGGCAACGCCTGCATTCAGATTCCGCAGTCGAACTTCGGGGAGTCGCAGACGCCGCTGCCCGACGGAATCCGCAGGGGCGCGGACGTCGTCAAAACGGACAGGGAAGACCTCAAACGCTTTGCGGCAAACCTCGTTGCGGGCTGCTATTTCTGCGAAAACATAGCCGATTTTGCGGCGTTCGCGGCGGCGTCGCCCGACTTCAAATTCGTGGCAGCCGTCGCCCGCGACGGCAGCATGCTCGACGCCCGCGGAATCGTCTACGCCGCAAGCGGCGAAAAGCGCGACACCGAAAGCAGCTTCATTTTGAGGAATCAGGAAATCAAACGCCTGAAAGCCGAAATAGAATCCGAAAACGCCGCCCTCACCTCGCTCACAGAGGGCGCGATGGAAATCAACGCCCAGCTCGACGCCGCCGAGCGCGAGATTGAAAACCGCAAAAACGTAGCCGCCGAAATCAAGCGCGAAATCGCGTCGATAAACGGACAGACGGCGGGAGTTGCGGCGTCGCTGGCGGAGAAAAAGGCGGAGATTGAGAAAAAGTCGGCGTCGCTGGCGGAGATGGAAAACTCGCGCTTCGAAGCGCAAGACAAGCTCGACACCGCGACAAAGGCTCTCGCGGAGGCGGAGCAGACAATCGTAAACGCCCGCAACCTCACGGAGCAAAAGGAGCGCGAAATCGCCGAACTGCGCGAAAGCAAAGACCAAAAATACGCGGTCGTTTCCGAAACGCGCCTCGAACTTGCGCAGAAACGCTCGCGCCTCGAAAGTCTCGAACGCGGGCTTGCGGCGACCGCCGAACAGCAGAACGAGACAAGGCTTTTGATGGAAAAACGCTCGGCGGAGTCGCGCTCGCTTTCCGAGCAAATCGCGAAGTTCGACGACGAAACCGCCTCCGAAAAACGCCGAGCCGAAACCCTCGCCGAAACCCTCCGCCAACAGCTCGAAACGATAGAGGCGGGGCGCGTGAAATTTTCCGAATGCGAAAACAAAATCGCCGAGTTCGAGGCGTCGCTCACGGGCGACCGCGAAGCGCAAATGCGCAACAACGCCGCGAAAAACGAATGCGACGTCCGCGTGGCAAAGCTCCGCGCAAAGCTCGACTATGTGGCGGAGCGCGTGCTCAACGAGTACGAGACGGAAATAGCGTCGGTAGACTGGAAGTCGGAGCTTTGGAAGTCGGACGAAGAGTTCGAGTCTAAAATAAAGCTCGAAGAATTGGAGGAAGGCGAAGTCGCCCCCAAGCCCAAGCGCGAGCGCGGCAAGCCCACCGAAGCCGACCTCGCCGAAATGGACAACGCCGACTTCTCCAAAATCGACGACGAAGTGCGCGAGCTGCGCGAGCGCATAAACGCCATGGGCGCGGTAAACCTCGTGGCAATCGAGGAATACGCCGAGCTGAAAGAACGCTACGACTTCCTCAAAAAACAAACCGACGACCTCTGGACGTCGAAAAACGCGCTCGTCGCCGACATCGACGAAATCAACGCCACAAGCCAAAAGCTTTTTGCCGACACTTTCGAGCAAATCAAAAAGAATTTCCAGTTCACTTTCCAGAAAATCTTCGGCGGCGGCACTGCCGACCTCAAACTGGTCGAGACCGAAGACGTGCTCGACAGCGGCATAGAAATCGTCGCGCGTCCCCCGGGAACGGTTCTCAAAAGCCTGTCGCTGCTTTCGGGCGGGCAGAGGACGATGACCGCGGTCTCGCTCCTCTTCGCAATCTACATGGTAAAGCCAAGCCCGTTCTGCGTGCTCGACGAGCTTGACGCGCCCCTCGACGACGCCAACATCGGCCGCTACACCGACCTGCTCAAAGAGTTTACCCACTACTCGCAGTTCCTTGTAATCTCGCACAACAAAAGGACGATGTCGGCGGCGCAGACAATCTTCGGCGTCACCATGCAGGAGCGCGGCGTAACCCGCCTAATCTCCATGAAGCTAAAAGACGCGGCAGGCTAGCAGCCTGCACGGCA
>DHMA01000200.1:1116-9502 GCA_002405555.1 Opitutia bacterium UBA4654 | reverse complement strand
CATCGCGCCGATTAGGAACTGCGTGAAAACCGGATTCCCCGACCTGTTCGGATACGGCGAGACATCGACCTGTTCGAACTTGTCGAACGCGCCGCTGTATGTCCACGGCTTGCCGATTCCGTCGCAGTAGGCGAGAAATTCGGAAACGCTCTTGAAGCGTTTTGAAAGGTATTCGGCGAATTTCGCGTTGACGAGCTTTCTGCCCTCTTCGGTAATCGCGTTGTAGACTGCTATTCCGAGTTCAAACTCGTTCCAGTACTCGATTGCCGCAATCGACGGGTCGTCCTTCCACGCCTTGCCCGTGTAGGGGTTGACGTGTTCGAGCTGCATCTTGGCGAGCTTGCGCCACGCCTCGCGCACGGCGGGGTCGCCCAGCATCATCTTGACTTTCACGGTAAAGCGGTCGTTCCAAGTGAACGACGGGTCGCCTGTGTCGTGGCTGCAAATGTAGAAGAACGAGTAAATGCCCTCGCGGCCGAGCGCGTGGAGGAAGTAGTCGTACAAATCGCGGTTGAGGGGTTTGAGTTTGTAGGGGGCTTCAAACTCGCCCTTGCCCTTCATTGCAAGACGCCAGCGGATTGCGTTGTAGCCCTGCTTTTTCAGCTCCGCAACGTACTTGTCGATTTCCTCGTGCGTGTTGATGTTCCAGCCGAAGCCGCAAATCAGCTCGAAGAAGTTTGCGCTCTTGAAGCGGATTTCCTCGTCGGGTCTGTCCTCGAAAACGAAGCCGCCGTTTTTGCCGATTTTCACCCTGCCGTACTTCCCCGCGGGCGCGCCGCGCGCCACGGATTCCGACATGTCGAGAGCCGAGCCTTTCTCGATTGCGAAGGTGTCGATGTCGAGCGGCTTCCAGACGGCGGGGTCGAATTTCAGGTTTTCGGTCGTGTTGACCTCGCGGGAGGACACCGTCGCGGCGACGATTTCCCAGTGCGCGTTCCGCAGAAGTTCGAAGCTCACCGACGCGATGTCGGCGAGCCCGTCGCCGCCTACGAGGTCGAAGCGGCTCATGTAGAGCACGCCCGTTTTCGATTTTTTGTCGTTGACGAAAACGGGAAGCGCGTTGTCGAACGCGGCGGAGCTTTCGGTAGCCCGCCAGATGTCTGTCTTGCATGCGACGAGCAGTTTTTTGTCGCGCCCGTCGGCGAACTTTACGGTAATTCTGCCGAGGTTTCCGTTGGCGTCGCCGCCCGCCGTATGCAGAACGTAGAGGTATTTTCCGCGCGGAAGAACGCCCGAAAAGCCTATGTTCGCCGAATCTCCCTTGCGCGAAACCACAATCGCCGACGCCCCCTCGTTGCGGTCGGCGTTCAGGACTCTGAATTTCATGCCGCCGTAGACGCGTCCGAGCTTGGGGGCTTTAAGTTTCGAGAACGCGGGGAGGACGCCGTCGCCCGCGCCCGCCTTGAAGTCGGCGTTCGCCGCTTTCGACAAATCGACACAGAAAGAGTCTTCCCAGCCGTCGCCGCAAGACACCCGCGCCGAAAATTCCGTGCGCACGCCCTTGACGAGCCTTATTTTGTGCGAAATGCGCTTCGAGCGCGTGGTTTCCGCGCACATTCCGCCGCCGATTTCGACGGGGTTAGGCACTACCGCCACCCTGCCCGTCGGCTTCCAGCCGCCGAGACCGTCTTTGAAGTCGAAGCCCGCCGCGCCTTTGAGGTCGGTAAAATAGACGGCAAGCGGCGTTTTGCCCTCGCCCGCGCGGAGTTCGAGCACGGCGTCGCCGTCGGCTTCGGGCACGAGCGCGAATTTCATTTCGCGGAGTTTGTTGGACGACGCTTCGAGCGTAAACACCTTTACGTCAGCGCCGCCCGACACCTTGCAATTCGTGCCCTCCGCGTCGATTTTAACGGGGACTGCCGCGCGCAGCACGGCCTCCGCCGGAATTTTTTTCGCGGGAATTTTAGTCTGCGAAAAAAGCGCGGATACCGTTGCCAGTATCCACGCTGTAGAAATTACAGCATATCTTAACATAAATTATTCCGAAACGATTTCGAAGAATACCGCCGTGTGTTTTGCCGTGTTGAGTTCCAGCTTCATCGCGCCGTCGGCGGAGACTTCGCAGGGGATTTTATCGACGCGTTCGCCGTTCATTTTCAGCGAGTACAACGCGTACTTTTTGTTCGGCGCAAGCTTCAATTCGGCTGAGAGTTTGCCCGTTTCGATAAGCACGGGCATTCCGCCCCACGCCGTTACGAACAGCCTGTTTTTCGACACGCCGAAGCCCTTCATGACGGCGTCGGTGTTGTATGTGAGAACAAGCCTGTCGGATTCGGCAATCGGCTTGTCGTCAACCGCCGAGACCGCGATTGCCGCGTTCGCCGTGGACGATTTCACCGTGAGCCTGCCGAGCTTTTCGTTTTTGAGCGTCGAGCGCATTACGATAGCCTCCGACTTCGGGCTGACGACTTTCATCATGTTCTCCTTCGAGCGCATTGTGATTTCGCCCGTGTCGCTCTGGTAGACGCCGTTTGCGGGGTCGGAGATGTTGTCTTTGGGAAGTATTCCCTTTGCCTTCAATTCCTTTGCGAATTCGGCGATGTTGAATTTGCCGTCGGGCGAAATCGACATCGTGGCGGGCTTTACCGACACTTTTTTAAGCTCGTCGATTTTCCTCGCCGTCGGGAAGTTGAGGGCAAAGCCCGTCATGAGCGCGATTTTCGTGCGGTCGGCGGCGGGCATTCCGATTGCCTGACTCTTTTCCATCGCCTCCTTGTCGAAGAGAATGTCTACGCGGTTCGGCGAGGTTTTGACGTCGCCGCGGTAGAAGAGGAAGAAGTTGATGAAGTCGTTTGCGCGGAACACGGGGTTTTCGGCGACGTTGAAGTAGCCGATTTCGCCGCCGCGCGGGGCTACCGCCGCGTCGAAGACGACGAGACCGTCGTAGTCGTTGAGAGCCGAGTACGCGGGGAATGTCAGAGCCGCCTCGTGCTTGAAGCGGTTGAAGTGGCAGTGCTGGTATTCGGTGATTGTCATGGGCATTCCCGCAACCTTGCGGTTGATTGTGGAACGCCAGAAGTTGGTTTCGTCGGCGAACTCGCTGTTGTCGGCCACGATGCCGCCGATGAGGTAGGACGACGGGTGCACGAAGTATGTGTTGCACGCAATGTAGCTGCCGCCCTCCGCGCCGATGAACGACCAGTACAGACGCTTGTTGCAGTTGTTCTGGTGCGTGGGAACTTTCATGCCGATTTCATTGCGGACGAAGTTTTCCCAAAACGCCTGCGTTTCCTCCATCGCCTTGATTACGAAGTGCGCGTACGCCTTCGAGCCGCGGTTGCCCCAGACGGAGATGTCGGCGTCGGCGAAAGTTTTAAGGGGTTTGTCCTGCTTCCACGCGGGGTTGTCGGCGAGGAATTTTTCCACCGTGCCGTATTTCTTTTCGATGAATTCCGAGAATTTTTTAGACATCAGCGCCTTGCCCTCGCCCGTGAGGTTGGGATAGCTTTCCGCGCCGATTTCAAATTCGTTCCAGTATTCGAGGGTCGCGACAACGGGGTCGTCTTTGAGAGCCATGCCCGTGTAGGGGTTGACGTGTTCGAGCTGCATGCGGGCAAGCTTCTTCCAGTTGTCGCGCACTTTTTCGTCGCCCAACATCATCTTGACTTTCACCGTTCCGCGTTCGTCCCAGCGGAATTCGGGGCTGCCGTCGTCGTTGCTGCAAAGGTAGTAGAAAATGTAGACGCCCTCGCGTTTGAGCGCGTAGATATAGTAGTCGTACATATCCTGAATTTCGGGCTTGAGCCGGTAGGGGGCGTCGTATTCCGCCGCGCCGCGCATTGCGGGACGCCAGCGGACGGCGTTGTAGCCCTGCTTTTTGAGGATTTTCACGTATTCGTCGATGTCCTCGTGCGTGCGCACAAGCTCGCCCGTCACGCGCGGAGCCGACGGGTCGACAACCTCGTTCTTCACGGGGAAGCGGTTTGCGAGGCGCAGGTTTGTGCCCTTGAATTTAATCGGCACACCGGGCTTCTTTTCGAACTCGAACTTGCCGCTCTTGCCGATTACGACCCTGCCGTCTTTTCCGCACGGCGCGCCGAACATCATCTTGGAGACGTCGAGAGCCGAGCCCTCTTTGATTGTGAGGTCGGCGGTGTCGAGGGGCTTCCAGACTTCGGGGTCGAAAACGTAGTTTTGGGTTGTCTGCACTTCCTCCGAGGAAACCGCCACGCCCGCGATTTTCCAATCGCCCTTGGCCTTGTTTTTGAATGCGATTTTCGAAATCGGCGCGGGATTTTTTCCGGGGACTGCGCCGTAGCTTACGATGAAACGCGAAAGGTAGAGCGAGCCGGTTTTGTCCTTTTGGTTTTCGGTATAGACGGGTTTTGCGTTGTCGAAAATGTCGGCGGGCGCGTCGGCCGCGGCGATGTCGCGAAGCCCCTTCACCCACGTCGTCCGCTTGCGTCCGTCGGCGAACGTAAGGTCGAGAACGCCGTCGAAAAGTCTGTTGTCGGGCTGCCCTTCGTACGCGTGGAGCAGGAAGACGTATTTGTCGTTCCGTTTTACGTATTGCGAAACGTCGATTTCAACCGTTCCGCCCGACGGCACTGAGACGACCCAGTTGCCGCCGTGCTTTGAGGGGTCGGCGACGATGAACCCCATTCCGCCAAGCTCCATGCCTCCCGATTTGAAGTTCTTGACCGAGGCCATCTTTCCGTTGACCGCCTCCGAGATATCGGCAACCTGCGTATTTTCCTCGTCGCAACCCGCCGCAAAAAGCGCGAGGGCCGACGCCGATAGTAGTAGTAGTTTTTTCATTCCCATATATATTGTGGTTATTGTGTGTTATTGAATGTTATTCCGCGACAATTTCGAAGAAGGGCGAAAACTCCTTCAACTTCGAAGTGTCGATTTCTATTTTCAGCATGCCGTCCGATTCTTCGAGCGGGATTTTTTCGAGGCGTTCGCCGGTGATTTTAAGCGCGTAGAGCGAGAATTTTTTGCCCGCGCCGAAAAGCGAAGCCACGTCGTCGAAGAATCCCAAGCTCGGCTTTTCGAGCGTAGCCGACACTTTGCCGACCTGCATGAGAATAGGCGTCGTGCCTTTCGAGATGAACGTGGTGCCGTCGCGCGAGACTTTGAAGTTCGTCGAGATGTTGTCGGTGTTGAAGATGAACACGATTCTCCCCGACTCCGCAAGCGGGTTGCCGTCAACCGACGACGCCGCGACGGCCGCGGGAACCGAAACCGATTTCACCGTAAGCGCGCCCACTTTTTCGTTTTTCGTTGCGGGTTTGAGCGCGACAGCCTCGGTATTTGCGGTCGCAACTTTCACAAGCTCCTCTTTCACGCGCATTGTGATTTCGCCCGTATCGCTCTGGAAGACGCCTTTCGAGGGGTCGGTGGCGTTGTCGGCGGGAAGTATGCCAGCCTCGCGCAGGCGTTTTGCGGCTTGGGAAATGTCGAACTTTTTGTCGCCCGCGCCCGTTCCCGCGACGTTCGACGCCGCCCACGACGCCGAAGAGCCGATAGGCTCGAACTGCAAGTCGGCGGGCTTCGTTTTGATTTTCGCGGCGGCGGGCGACTTGCGGGCGGACGGGAATTCGATTCCGAAGCCCGTAAGCAGCGCGAGTTTCGACTGCTCCGTATTCATGGCGTTGCCCACTTCGCGCGAGTTTTCAAGGTATTTGTCGTCGTAGACAATGTCCACGCGGCGGTCGGAAGTTTTGACGTCGCCCCTGAAAAACAGCACGGAGGTCAAAAATTCGTTTGCGCGGAACACGGGGCTGCCCGCCACTTCGAAAGGTCCGAGCGCGCCGCGCGATTTAAGCACCGCGACGTCGTGGACTGTGAGGTTGTCGAAGCCCTGCAACGCCGAGTACGACGGGAATAGCACGCCGCCCTCGTGTTTGTAGGGGTTCCAGTGGCAGTGCTGCCATTCGGAAAGCATCATGGGTCTGCCCGCTACGCGCTTCGCGGCGGCGGCTCTGAAATATTCGCCGAAGTCGGACACAGACGACTCCGAGCCGACGACCGAACCCTCCGACATGAACGCGCTGGGGTGTTTGTGGTAGACGTTGAGCGCGGTGTAGTCGCCCGCCTCCGCGCTCAGCAGCGCAAACGGGGTTGTCCTCACGCAGTTGTGCTGGTGGAGCGGAACGTTGAAGCCCTCCTCGCCGCGCACGACGCCCTCGCAGAAGCGTTGGAGGTCGCGCCCGTTTTCAATTATGAACAGGGCGATGTCGCGTTGGGAAATGCCTTCGTCGGACATTTTCACGTCGTCGAAGCTTTTGAGTTTGCGGCGGGCTTTCCATTCAGGCTCGTCCCAGTTTTCGAAAGTCTTGTACTTGTTTTTGAGGAACTCCACGAACTTTGCGTTCACAAACTTCTTCACGCGCGGCGACGCGTTGCGAAGCCCGACGGGGCCAAGCTCGATTTCGTTGAAATATTCGGTGGAGACAATGGAGGGGTCGTCCTTCCACTTTTTGCCTGTGTATTTGTTGACGAGGTTAAGCTCCCACTTTATGAGCTTGCGCCAGTCGGCGCGGGTCTTTTCGTCGCCGAAGAACATGAGGATTTTCACGTCGAACCTGTCCGCCCATTTGAAGTCGGGGTTGCCGAGGTCGTGGCTCGAAAGGTTGAAGTGCGAGTACACGCCCTCGCGTGCCATGGCGTAGAAGAAGTAGTCGTACATATCCTTGTTGTACTCCCTGAGGGTGTACGGCGCGGAGAACTCCCTGTCGCCGCGCATGGAAATGCGCCAGCGGACGAGGTTGTAGCCCTGTCTGCGCATCATTTTTGCAAGCTCGTCGATGTCGGCGTGCGTCTTGATTGTCGTGCCGAAGCCGTCGCCGGGACGCCAGTTCGTGCCCTGAAACTTCACGGGAACTCCCGCGCGGTTTTCGAATTCGAAACGCCCGTTTTCGGAGACTCTTATTTTGCCGAAGCTGCCCGCTGGCGCGCTTTCAACCTGCTTGGAGAGGTCGAGAGCCGTTCCCTCTTTCACGGCCAAGTCGGATATGTCTACGGGCTTCCACTGGCTCAAATCATACTGTTTGGGAATGACGGTATCGAGGCTTTCGCTCGAAACCGTAATCGCGAAAACGTTGAGTTTTTCGCCGTTGATACTTATGCTTTTGATTGCGTCGGCATTTTCTTTAAACACGAATTTTGTGAAGTAAAGCACTCCGCCGTTCTTGCCTCCGCCAAAGACGGGAATGCACTTGGAGTTAAATTTCGTAGTGCCGGCGGAGTCGCCGAAATCCCTGTCTTTGCGAATCCAGAAATGCTCCAACCCGCCGTTTTTGAACAAGACGCGCATGCTTGCACAGGCGTGGTCTGTATAATTCAAGTCGTCGGAAACCGCGCCCAAAACATAGACATACTTGCCGCGAATGTCTTTGCCCGACAAGTCCACTTTCAACGGCGTAGAATCCGAAACCGCCGCCGCGCGGTTGACGCCCGACTTCGGGAAATCGTACTTCATTCCGCCAAGCTCTACAACTCCCTCGGGGAGGTTTTTATACGCCGAAATGCCGCCTTTCGAGCCGTCGGCGGGAATGTTGGCGCATTCGGAAATGTCGACCGTGTACGTGCCGTCCCACTTGGCGGGGACTTTCGCCTCTACCGACACCGACACCGGCACGCCTTTTTTCACACTGATTTTGGCGGGTATGCCGCGCGCGTATGTAGCCTCATGCCCGCTTTGCCCCGCAAGCTCGGCTTCGGGCTTGCCGTCGAATGCGAGGTTTCTGAACAAAGTGCGGTTTGAGAGCACCGCGCCGTTTTTGTCGCGCGCAAAATTGCTGCGCAGAAGAATGTTGAGCGTTGCGTCGGAATCGGGCACAACGGTGAAGCCCATTTTACTCCATTCGGAGTCCGACACTTTTTTTGTGGCGGTTATCGTTTTCGGGGCGTCGCTGCGCCAGTTTGCGTGGCCCGCGCCCGTGCCTTTTATCTTGGCGACGACCTTTACGTCGGCGTCCGACCACGAGAAAATTTCCGCAACGTGCGATTTTACCGCGTCCGCCGCAAACAATGAAGCCGCCGCGAGTGTTGACAATAGTATTATAGGTGTTTTTCCAAACATAGTAATCCGTGTGTGTGTTAAAGGGTTTGACGTTAACCGATTTCCGCCGCGCATGCAAACATTTTTTCCCGCGTCCGCGCCGATTCTTTCTTTCCGTGAAAATTGTGTTGCGCGAAGCGATTTTGGTGTTTTCATTGTCTTCCGATTTTTAAAATTTATGAACGGAGTAAAAAGACCTGTAATATTAGTAATCAGGGACGGTTGGGGCGAAAACCACGACTCCTCCCTCGACAAATACAATGCGGTAAAACTGGCGGACGCGCCGTTTTGCAAAATGCTCTCGAAAAAATGGCCGCGCACCGAAATTTCGGCTTGCGGGCTTGAAGTGGGTCTCCCAGAGGGAATCATGGGCAACCG
>DHMA01000200.1:0-1036 GCA_002405555.1 Opitutia bacterium UBA4654 | reverse complement strand
CACCAGAATATCGGCGCGGGCAGAATCGTAGACCAGGAAATCGTAAGAATCGACAAGGGCTTCCAGACTGGCTCGGTGCTCGAAAGCCCCGTCCTCAACGAAGTCTTCAAGAAGCTCGACAACGGCGGCGCGCTCCACCTCTTCGGGCTTTGCTCCGACGCTGGCGTGCACTCGATGCTCCGCCACCTCTACGCGCTCCTGAAAATCTGCGCCGACAAAAAGTACGACAAGGTTTTCCTCCACGCTTTCACCGACGGACGCGACACCCCGCCCACAAGCGGCCTCGGATTTATCCGCGAAGTCGAAGGCAAAATGAAGGAATACGGCGTCGGACAGGTTGCGTCGGTAATCGGCAGATTCTGGGCGATGGACAGAGACAAACGCTGGGACAGAGTCGAAAAAGCCTACGACTGCCTCGTCGGCACGAAAGCCGAAGCCGCGGTCTCCAACGCCGAAGACGCTTTCAAAAACTACTACGAAAAACCCGCAGCCGACAACATGCAGGGCGACGAATTCATCGTCCCCACTTGGATTGAAAAGGACGGAAAACCCATCGGCAGAATCGCCGACGGCGACGCCGTCATCTTCTTCAACTTCCGCGGCGACCGCCCGCGCGAGCTTACAAGCGCGTTCATCGACAAGGGCTTCGACGGCTTCAACCGCTCGAAAACTCCGCAGGTCTTCTTTGTTACAATGACCGAATACAAAGTCGGTCTCTGCCCCAACGTGCTCTTCCCCAAGCCGCCCAAAATGGTCAACATTCTCGGCGACTACNNATGACCGAATACAAAGTCGGACTCTGCCCGAACGTCCTGTTCCCCAAGCCGCCGAAAATGGTCAACATCTTGGGCGACTACGTAAGCTCGAAGGGTCTCGCCCAGCTGCGCTGCGCCGAAACCGAAAAGTTCGCGCACGTCACATTCTTCTTCAACGACTACCGCGAAGAACCCTTCAAGGGCGAAGACCGCATTCTCATAGACTCGCCCCGCGACGTCCAGACTTACGACCAAAAGCCCGAAATGAGCGCGCCCGCAGT
>DHMA01000060.1 GCA_002405555.1 Opitutia bacterium UBA4654 | reverse complement strand
ACCCCCGTGTACGAGGCGGTCGAAGCGGCGAGGAAAATCGCGGAGGAAATGTACGCGACAAGACTTTCGGACGAACGCAAAGTAAAAATTACGGAACAAAAAACAATCACCTACTAAGCGACGAAACATAAAAGCAAAAAGGACTCTCCGCAAACGCGGGAGTCCTTTTTTTCCCGACTACGCAATGCAAAAAACGGCGGCGTAAATGCCGACTGCAAATTCCGCGCGAAAACCTACCGACGCCGAGGCGCAAAAACAACCCGAAAACGGAAAAACAAACCCGCCCTATTCTCCGCGCATTCGCGCCGCAAGCATTTCCGCAAAACGCCGTTTGTCGCGCGGCGATACGCACACGCGGGCGGGCGGGTTGGAAGAATCAGTCCGCGACTTTTTCGAGAAGAATCAGCATGCTTGCGCAACGCTTTTTCGTCGGAACAAGAAGTCCGTCCTCCATCAGTTTTTTTCCCGAAATTTTCGCGCCGTCCGACGGCAGCGCGGACTTTTCGTCCGCCTCGTACATGCCGATTTCGCGGACGGAATATACGGAGTTCGGGTCAAGCCCCTTCAACTTCACGGTTTGGTCGGACTCGTCGATTTTCGTCTGGTAGACGAAGACGACCGCCTTTCCGCCGAGCACGGTCATTGCCGCAGACTGCGCGTGTTCGTAGGGCGATTTCAGCCTGTAATAGTCGCCTTTCGAAGTTATCGGGCGCACGGTGTTTTTGTAGAGGGCGATGCTGCGCCTGATGTAGTCGCGGTCGGCGGGCGAGAGCTTGGAAACGTCGATGTCGTAGCCGAGCGCGCCGCTCATCGCGACGTCGGTACGGAACTTCATCGGCTGGCGTCCCATGTTGGTTATGTGCGCCGACACCGCGTTCTGCGGATAGAAGTGCATGAAAAACCACTGGATTTTCACGCGGTCGGAAGGCACAGTGTTGTCGCTTGCCCAGAACGACTCGAAGTTCGCAAGCGACGCGAAATCGACGCGCCCGCCGCCGCCCGAACAGAGCATTGCCGCAACGTTCGGGAACGATTCGGAGAAGTGTCGCATGCGTTCGAGGAGGTTTTTGTTGTAGTCGAAAATCGCGTTGCCCTTTTTCCCGCGCGGCAGATACGCCGACACGGGCTGGTAGATGCAGCAGTTGGCGTCCCACTTGACGTATTTCAGCGGATTCGGACGGACGACGGACTCGAAAATTCCGTCGATAAACGCGTTCACTTCGGGGTTGGAAAGGTCGAGAACAAGCTGGTTGCGTCCGAGCACATAGCCGCGGTTTTTAGAGCACAAAGCCCAGTCGGGACGCGATTCGAAAAGCTCGCTCTTGGGGCTTACCATTTCGGGTTCGAGCCAAATGCCGAAGCCCATTCCGCGCTTTTGCGCCTCTTCGCAGAGGAAGCCTATGCCGTGCGGAAGCTTGCCCTCGGCGACAACCCAGTCGCCGAGACTGCTGTTGTCGCGGTTGCGTACATACTTTTTCCCGAACCAGCCGTCGTCGAGCAGGAATATGTCTACGCCCAAATCTTTCGAATGCTCGAAAAGCGAAACGAGCTTCGCTTCGTCGAAATTCATGTGCGTAGCCTCCCAGTTGTTCAGCAACACGGGACGCGGATTTTCGGGATTTCTGAGCGAATATTTCCGCGCCCAGTTGTGGAAGTTGCGCGTCAAGCCCGCCCTGCCATTTTCGGAAAACGACCACGCGGTTTTCGGCGTCTCGATGCTTTCGCCCGAAGCGAGATAATAGTCGCCCCCGATGTTGTCGGCGGCGAGAGTCGCGCGGAGAACGCCCGTCGAATCCAAATCGAAGCGCATGTTGAAACTCCCAGGCCACATTACCGCGCCGCCGACTACCCTGCCGCCGTCCTCGCGCGAAACCGCGTTTTCGGAGACGAAGAACATCGGCGCAAGCATTCTGTGCGCGCGTGAGCCGAGGTTGCTTTCAAGCACCTTGCGCCCGCGCGTCAAACGCTCTTCGGAAAGCCCCGACTCGTGCAAATACGTTCCCGAAAATTGCGTCAGCCAATACTCCCTCGCCGAAAACATCAGCGAAGCCGACGCGAACTTCCGCAGACGCACGCCGCCGTTTTCGCGGTTCGTTATCTTCGACCAAATCTGAATGACGTCCTCGTTTTTGAACGCGCGGAAATGCAGCTCCACATAAAATTCGTGCGCGGGATCTTTGAGAAAAATCACAGTGTCCGCAACGTTCGGGTCTTTGTCGGAAACGCGCGAATCCGCCTTTACAAACTCCAAGCGCGTGGAGACGTCGCCGTCGGAGTGCTCCGCCTGCAAGGAGGCGTCGCCAAGAAAGCCGTCGCCAGCGGTCGGATAAAACAGGAACTGCTGGACAAGCTCGTCGGTCTTTTTGAACGGCTCGAAAGAGTCGCCCAAAGCCCCGTATCCGCGAACGCTAAGAAGCCCGTCCGACTCGCGGAAGAGCGCGATTTTCGAATTTTTCGTCGCGACGGCAATTTCGTTCGAATGCGCCGAAAGCGCGATAGACAACACAGATAATAATAGTAATAATCCCCTTTTCATATTCGAAATATTCTCCTAAAAACGCACGGAGAAATCAATACAATTATCGCCGACGCGCCCGAAAACGAGAAGATAACCTCGCCCTATTCTCCGCGCATTCGCGCCGCAAGCATTTCGGAGAAACGCCGTTTGTCGCGCGGCGATACGCACACGCGCAAACGCTTTCCCGACTTGCCGTCGTAGCTTATTTCCATTCGGTCGAGCGAGCAAGCGGGCGCGGACATTATGTCGAAAGTGTCGCGGAAATTTCTTATATCGGAATACGGAATCCTAATGCTCCCAAATACGCGGATTTCGAGGCATGTTTCGCCGAAAATGTAGCGGCAATTCCACATGACATAAAATATGATTGAAAATACAAAAATATCAAGCAATGCGAACGCCGCAAACGCGCGGTAGTCGCCGTCAGAGAGGAAAGAAAACGCCGCGCCCGCGGCAAGCGCAAACGCGCCGCCCAACAGCCACACAAGCCAAGCGTCCACTTTCGAATAAAAAACGTTTTCGGTATCCCGCCGCATATCCGCGCCTTTCAACCTAATTATTAAGACATCGCCGCCGCGCGTTCAAGCCTTTTTGCCGAACGCGCAATAAAAGCTTTACCGCTACCGCCGCCGCGCTTTATGATTCAAACCATGATTCACAACACACACAGAAGAACTTTCCTGAAAGCGGGGCTTGTTTTGCCGTTCGCATTCGGCAGACTTTTTGCGGCGCAAAACGACGCCCACGCAAAACTCGAAGCCGCAAAAGCCGAGGCGCAAAAACAAATCGGAAACGGAATCATCATGGGCACGGTGTTCGGCACGACGGAGGGAGTTGCCGCATGCGGAATGCAGACAAAAAACCCTCCGCGCCCCATGCGCATACAGTCGCGCTTCGACATCGCCTCCGTAGGCAAAACATTCACTGCTAACTGCTGCGCCATGCTCGTAGCCGACGGTAAAATAGACCCCGACGCGCCGTTCACAAAATACCTCCCCGAACACAAACTCGGCAAAAACTGCAAAATCACCGTGCGCAATCTGGCGAACCATTCAAGCGGCTTCGACAATCAAAAGGAATTCGACTCGCCCGACAAAAACGCGTTCCTGCGCGGCGTGTATAATAAAATGCCCGTCCGCGAGCCGCTGGCAAAATACGAGTACTCCTGCTACAACTTCATACTGCTGGGCTTTGTCGTCGAACACATGTCGGGAATGCGGCTCGACGCGTTCGCAAAAACGCGCATCTGGACGCCGCTGGGCATGAACGATACCATGTGGGACGAACCCGGAAGTGGCGAGTACGAGGTCGAACACTTCTACCCCAACAGACCAGCGGGACAACATAACGATACACTCTGTAAAAATTTCGGCGCGCCGCTGGGCAACGGCAGCGCATTCTCGACCTGCCAAGACATGGTAAAATTTGTGGACGACATCGCCCACCGCCGCAAATTCTCAAAAAAGTACTACGACCTTATCACGACTTGCCAATTCCAAGACGGCGAAGTCAAACGCAGCTTCGGATGGGATATGAGCGAAGGAAAAATCCCCGCAACACTGCGGGGCAAACACGCAATATCGCACTCGGGCTGGACGGGGCAGACAATCTTCGCCAACCCCGACACGGGGAAATCGGCGGTAGTGCTGACGTCAAGAACAGGCAAATGGGCGGAAGGCATACAGGGCCGCAAAAGAATCGCCGCCCTCCTCACCGCATAACCCGCCCCACACAAAACAAGAGCCTTTCGGAATCCCGAAAGGCTCTTTTGGTTTGCCCTAATAATGAAGCTTTTTTATCGTCATTCCGTTTAACTCATACGTTCCGCTTTGAAGCTCCTCTATCGGCTCGTTGTCTTCGTCATAAACTTCCATGCCGTCGATTTCGCCGATGCAGTCGTCAGGAATTTCGAAGGTCTCGCCGTCTCCTACTTCAAGCATTTCGCTCTCCTGCCCCTGCATAAAAAGCAGCTCGTCGGAATCCATTTCGTCCTCCGAAATGTCGTAATTGTCCATGATTGATTTTGAGGAGGGCTTTATAAAAATCATCATAAAACAATTTCCCTTTTATTTCCTTTTAAGATTGCGCCTTACCGCAAACCCGAGAGCCAGCAAACCGAAAATCGCCGCAAACGTCGCGGGTTCGGGAACGGCAACAAAATTGATTAACATCTTGTTGTTTTCAATAACATAACTCCAATTTCCGCGACAGGCAACACCGTTTACAGAAAGGAACAGAGTTTCGTCAACCGTGAAGTCGTTAAGCCCCGTCATTCTGGAATCGTCGCCCCAACTAATCACGGCAATCGTGTATGTATCGGAAGCAATAAAATTGCCCTCCACATTTATCTTCAAAATCGCGCCGTCCTCAAAACTCAACCCTGCGCCCGAAGCAACACTCAAAGACGTCGAAGAATCCGCGTCCGTGTTTATAAAAATCGAAGAGTTGTTCGAGACAGTGAGCAATGAACTGTTTGTAATTTCAAGCTCCGCGCCAGTTTCAAGCGTCAACTCAGCCCCTCCGGAAATCGAGGCATCTTCGCCTATCTTGGCACTAATAGTCGCCCCGCCCTCACTCGCAGGAACATACTTGCGGATTGAAAAGCTGTCGGCAACAGATTTCATTGAGAAATTTTTAATCGTACCGTCTACATGTATCGTGTTTTTGTAAATCGGAATTGTTTCACTGGTACGAAACGTCGCGCCACGCAAATCTGCTTTTGTCAAATTCGTATCGCTGCCATAGTTAATTATTTTCGATAGCATTAAATTTTGCCCCGACAAATCCCAACCGCTAACATTAGGTAGCTTAACTCCTCTCAAATTCTTTTCTTTATAAGATTTTGTAGAATATATTTGCTCTTTATTCGCAGTCCCCAGGTTAGCATTAGAAATTATTGCATCAGTAAAATTAGCACCTGTAAGAGTTGAAGATCCAAAATTTACAGAAGTAAGGTTTTGCCCTGAAAAATCCCAATCACTAAGGTTTTTGTGTACAAGATTAATTCCAGTTAAATCTTTATTTTTATAACTTGCAGTAGAATATAATTGTTCTTTTGTAAAGCCAGAGGCACCGTAAAAATTTGCATATGTAATATAGCTGTTTGTAAAAATCGCATCATCTAAATACGCTTGTGCACTGGTCCCATTTATTGGCTCACAGCCGAACGACGCACCTGTGAGATTTGCATTAGTAAAATCGGCTCCTGTCAAATCGACATTATGGTGCCATTCTTTCGTAGGCTCTCCCCCAACAGCGCCAAATTGAGAATTAGAAAGGTTTGCCCCAACCCACGTTGAATATTTAAGTTTTAGAGGGCGATCTGATGAGCCACCCTCAAATACTCTATTACTCATATCTTGTCCGTCATAATCTTCATAGTCGGCAAATGCCGTGCATGAAATAATTGCAGCTTGTAGGAATATCAGTGTTTTTTTCATTTTTAGATTATGTTAAGTTAAAGTTGGTTTGTTAAATGGTCTATTATTGCGCGTTGCACGCTGGGGAGGAATTCTTCGTAAAAGCTCGACGGGCGTATTGTTGTCAATTTTCCGCAGCTTTCATCTATATCCAATTCAAAAGGGGTTTTGACTATCCACTTGACGCCTATTGCAAGATTTCCGCGGTCTGCCAATCGCGCCGTTTCTGTTTTGTCAGGCAACTCCTCCGCCTTTGCTCCGTCGGCTATCAAGTAATGAACCAGAGATTTGGTAACAATGCCTATTGCCTTTACGCTCATTTTCGACGACTTCGGAGACTTCGATTTAAGATAAATAATGTCGCCGTTTTTTACA
Organism: Opitutia bacterium UBA4654; assembly: GCA_002405555.1. GTDB lineage: Bacteria > Verrucomicrobiota > Verrucomicrobiia > Opitutales > Intestinicryptomonadaceae > Merdousia. Next base: position 293 of record DHMA01000060.1, on the reverse strand, counting down.
GAAGAGATGATTCCGTATAAATCTTCCGCGTCATCGTATCCCCACCCCAAGACAAAATTGTTTTCGGCAAAGAATTTTTCCATCACTTCGCCCTCTGCCCACACCGAGCCTGCGCCGTATATCGCCATTTTGATTCCCTTGTTTTAATTATATGGCTGGCAGACTATGGTATTGATAATACCCTGTACGGGAATTTTTTGTTAAGATATTGATATATAGAATAAAACCCGAATATACAAATAAAGCATTGTCCCTGTAAATCATGAAACGCTGGAATCTAAAAAATTATTGCA
>DHMA01000198.1 GCA_002405555.1 Opitutia bacterium UBA4654 | reverse complement strand
TGGAGGAAGAGCTCGCGCATCGCGGTGTTGATCGCGTCGCACACAAGATCGGTATTCAGAGCTTCAAGGGGCGTTTTGCCGGGCAGAATTTCCGCCGCCATAGCCGCCGAGTGCGTCATGCCGGAGCAGCCGATTGTTTCGACGAGGGCTTCCTTGATTACGCCGTCCTTGACATTGAGCGTGAGCTTGCACGCGCCCTGTTGGGGAGCGCACCAACCGACGCCGTGCGTGAGGCCGCTGATGTCGCTAATTTGCTTGGACTTTACCCATTTGCCTTCTTCGGGAATGGGAGCGGGTCCGTGTTTTGCACCTTTTGCAACGCAGCACATTTGCTGTACTTCGTGCGAGCAGTTGTTATTTGGACAACTCATATTTGTTTCCTGTTATATAATTACGTTGTTTTGCTAAAAAAACTGCGTCGAGACTCGCACACTTTGCGCATATTGTCAACGCATTCATAAAATTTTTTCGCCGTAAAAAAACGCCCAAGCCCGACACTGAACTTGGACGAAAATGAAAAACGGCAACGACGCGCTGCGCGGGGGGACAGGCGGAAATTTTCGCGGTAGCGAAAACCGCCTTTTGGGGGCGGCAAGCCCCCTCTGTTGGCGTGCAGGCTCCAGCCTGCAAAACGGCAATCCGCATACTAATCTAAAAACTCCATGCGCGGCAGCCTGCCGCGCTGCTTAGGCTTGTCAAGCTGAGCGAAGAAATGCGGCTTTGCGAAGTGAGGCGCAGGGAGCGTACTGACGTACGTGACCAAGCCGCAACAAGCGAAACGCATTTATCCGCCAGCTTCACAAGCCAAAAAGAAGCTTGGAATATCCGCTAACTCTACTACCTCACCCTTCTGGAAGAGAAGACGGAATGCTTCGCCGCCTTGTTCGGCTTGATATCCGAAGAAACAGTCGCGGAAGCTTTTTCCATGTCGAGCTTCATCGGCGAAAGCTTTTCGGAACGCCCCGCAAGCTTCCCGTCGATATAGACAGAAAGCCCCGCGCCTTTGCCGTAGCGCGTACCGAAACGGTCGTACACAACTTCGAGCTTGCGCCCCTTGACGGAAATGTTGCCGAGGTAGAAATAGTCCCACGAATCGGGAACGAGCGGATTGATTTCCACGGTCGAATCGAGATTCGGGCGAACCCCGACAAGCTCGGAAATAACGTGGTTGCAGAACTGCGAGTGGTTGTAGTCTTTGCCGCGCTCGCGCCCGCCCTTGCGCTTCGACCATGTGCCGTTCTCCCATTTTTCGAGGCGCGTGCGGGAAATCCAGTCGCCCGTGTAGGGGTTGAGGTTTTCGTCAATCCACATAACGCGCCTGCCGTCGGGAAGGGTTCTGTGGTGCGACATCGCAAAGGTTTGGAGGGTGTCGAAGTACAGCCCCTTGTCGGCGTAGGCGTTCTGCCCGTTCGCGTTGATGAAGTTCGCGAGGGCGTTGAGGGTCGTGGAGGTCGCAAAAGGCCACGACGGACCGTTCCAGAGGCACTCGTGCCCCTCGTAGGCGACGGCGAATTTCGGGTGGCTCTGCTCGGCGGTCGTCGGCCCGTAGGGGGCTTTGAACGCGGAGGCGTCGGAGAGGAATTTCCACGCGTCGGAGCGGCTCTTCGGCGGAATGTTGTACACCCACGGGGTGTAGCCGTGAAGCTCGCGGACGTCGGAAAATTCGGTCGAGCCGAGGGGAATGACCTTGAAGAAGCGGGCGGATTCGTCCCAAAGAGCTGTGTTGATTTTGTCTTTGAGAGCCGCCGCCTTTTCGGCGTATAGCTTGGCGGCGGAGCCGTCGCCTAAAATGCCGGCAATTTCCGAGAGCGCGCGGTACTCGCCGTACATGTGCGCGTTTATCGTCGCCCTGTATCCCAAGAATTTGGGGTGGAGCGAACCCGAAATCGAGTACTCCATGCCGTCGCGGCTGTCCCTTTGCCAGAAGAGTCCGCGTTCGGCGTCGTAGTGCGATTTTTCCCATTCGGCGGCGTTTTCGCGCATCTTGCCGAAAAGCTCGGAAAGAATAGCCTTGTCGCCCGAAACCTTGTACAATTCGAGAATCGAATGCGCAACGGGGAAGGTGTATTTGCGAACGTTGTTGCCGCAGTTAAACCAGTAGCGGGCGTAGGCTTCGAGATACTTTTTGTCGGCAAGCCAGCGGCCCTCCGCGAAGTGGTGCGCCCCTGGGCACGAAATCGCGTTGTAAAGCCCCGACCACGGAACTTTCGGGAGGAACTCGGTAATGACGTAGCCGTCGGGCGTCTGCTTGACGTGCTTTCGGAACGTCCACCAGCGGAAGTAATAGACGCGCTCCAGCTCGGCGTCGGGACACTCGAACACGGGCGCGTTTTCCGAAAGGAACTTTGCCGCCTGCGAGTTCGGGTAGAGATTTTGAACAAGCTCCTCGTCGGCGGCGTTGAACTGCGCCGTGTATTTTTCGAACTTGGACGCGTCGGGAGTTTCCGCCGATACGACATGCGCGGCGATTGCCGCCGCGCACACTGCAAAAAACGTTTTTGCCTTTTCCATGATTTTAGAAACCGAGGTCCTCGCCTTCGTGGATTGCAAGACCGATGCGTTCGAGGTGCTTCGTTCTTCCGTTGTACCAGAGCAGCCAGTTCTTGCCGTCGAAGACCGCGTAGGGCTTGTACGTGGCGTCGGCGTCCCAGCTGTCGGGCGACGGCTGGATTATCGGGTTGCCCGAATAGCGTTCCCAGTTGTGGATGCCGTCTTTGGAACGCGCCATGCAAATGCGGGCGGTGTGGATATCTTCAAAGCCGATGTAGAACATGAGGTAGTCGTTGGCGCGTTTGATGACTTGGCACGCGGTCACCCTGTCCTTTTCCCACTTGATGTTCCTGTTGGGAACCATTACGGGGTTGCCCTTGTACTTTTCCCAGTTGACGCCGTCTTTGCTTGTTGCGTAGCCGATTTCGTTGGGTTCGTAGGTTTCGCCGCCCGAATACCACATCTTGAAAATCTTTTCGGACTCGTCCCAAATTACGTGCGGGCACATGATTGATTCGCCCTCCCATTTTTCGGTGGGTTCCATGACGAAGTTTTGCTGGCGGACGAAGTTTCTGCCGTCGGTGCTCTTTGCGTAGCCTATGCGCGAGCGGATTCCCTTATAGCCCTTGTAGGGGCGAACCTGACCCGTGTACCACATGTGGTATACGCCGTCCTTGACCACAACGCAGGGGCGGTTGAGCCTGTACTGCCAGCCCTCGTCCTGAAACGGCAGAACGATTACGGGAGCGGACCACGTTTTGCCGTCCTTGCTGTAATGTACCGCGATTGATTTTTGCGGACGCCACGACGAGAACATTTCGAAGCCCTTGTCTGTTTTGACTACGGCGATGTCGAAAATGGTGCCCAAGTCTCCGCCGCCGAGAAGCGGCTCTTTCCCGTATTTTTTCCATTCGCCGCCGAAGACGGCCGCCGACGCCGCGACAAACGCGGCAAGCGCAAACAGTTTCCCTTTCATTTTAACTCCCATTTTTAAGTGATTGTATGTATGTGTTGTAAAAATCTGATTGAATCCGAATCAGCGGCGTTTGGCAAGCTCAAAAAACACAGTCGCGCCGTTCGCGAGCTTTGCGGTGTCGATGTCTATTTTAAGCGTTCCGTTTTCCGCCGAGAGTGGCAGTTTTTCGACGCGTTCGCCCGACAGCGCAAGCGCGTAGAGGTCGAACTTTTCGGCGTCCGCGATTTCAAGCTCCGCCGAAAGGCGGCAGACCCGCAGGCGTACGGGCTGTTTGCCGCCGCTTCTGAGGGCGCGTTTTTTTGCGGTGATTTTGAAACCGGTCGAAACGTTGTCGGTGTTGAGAACAAGCACCACGCTCGAACTTTCCGAAAGCTTCTTGCCGTCCATGGAGCACGCAGCAACCGCGCACGGAACGTCCGCCGACTTCACCGTAAACGCGCCGAGCTTCACGGGAGACGTTATTCCGCGCGAGGCTACCGCCTCGGTTTTCGGGGTCGAGACCTTCACGAAGCCCTCGTACATGCTCATGAAAATTTCGCCCGTGTCGGACTGGAAAATTCCCTTTTCGGGGTTCGAGCGGTTGTATTTCGGCAGTACGCCGCGCTCGCGCAAATCGGCGGCGAACGCCGAGACGTCCTCGGGCAGATTTTCGGAGGTGTAGACCGCGTCCGCCGAAACCTTTGCGGGCGAAACCGCCGTGCCGTCGGGATTTTTCAGGCTTCCCGCCGACACGCGCTCCGCTTCGGGGAAGGAAATTCCGAAGCCCGTCATGTAGGAGGCTTTTTCCTTTTCGAAGCGCGTTCCCACGCTCGCCGACGAAATTGCGCCCGTGTATTGGAACTCTACGCGCTTTTTTGCGGGCGAGACGTCGCCCCTGAAAAACATGCAGTAGTTCAGAAATTCGTTCGCCCTGAAAACGGGGGAATTGAAGACGCTGAAATTTCCAAGCTCGTAGCGGAATTTGTCGCCCATGGCGACGTCGTGGATTGTGAGGTTGTCGTAGTCCTGAAACGCCGCGTACGCCGAGAAAAACACGCCTGCCTCGTACTTGTGCACGTTCCAATGCCGCTGCGAAAATTCGGAGACCATGAACGGCATGCCCCAAACGCGCTTGCCGACGGTGTACAAAAACCATCTGCCGTCCTCGTCGGCAATGGGGTCGGAGAGCCACGCGGGCTTTTTGTCGGGCTTGAAGTCGGTATGCGCGGTGGACGAATAGGTGTTGACGCCCATGTATTCGCCCCACTCGTAGCCCGCAAGGGTGATGTCGGGCTGCGACGTAAAATTGTACTGGTGCATGGGCGCGTTGAATTTCAACTCGTCGCGCAGGAATTTTCTGCAAAATTCGGCGAGGTTGCGCGAGCGTTCGACGAAGATTTCGGAGAAGTCCTCCGCGCCCATTTTGAAGTGCTTCGCGTCGGAAAGCAGCTTCACTTTCGAGAACGACGCAAACGGCGTTTCGGGCTTCCAAGCCTCGTTGAGCGCGTCGATTGTCCCGTACTTTTCCCTGAGGCGCGAGCGGACGAACTTCTCGGCGTATTTGCGCGTCGCTTTCGACATGCCCTGCAAGGGCGAGAATGTGGCAATCATGTCAAGCTCGTTGAAGCACTCGACGGTCGCGATGGACGCGTCTTCGAGCCACGTTTTGCCCGTGTAGGGGTTGACGTGTTCGAGCATTGCGCGGACGGATTTTTTCCAGTTTTCGCGCACGGTTTCGTCGCCCAAAAGGAAGCGCACTTTTACGTCGAACCTGTCGCCCCACAGCACGTCCTTTTCGCCGAAAAGGTGGCTCGAAAGCATTATGTGCGAATACACGCCCTCGCGGGCGCAGGCGTAGAGAAAATAGTCGTACTTGTCCTGAACTTCGGGAGTGTAGACGAAGTCGCCCGCCAAGTCGGCGTTGAGGTCGGGGCTGAGACGCCAGCGAATCAGGTTGTAGCTGATGTGTGCCCGAAAAATA
>DHMA01000083.1:10158-20075 GCA_002405555.1 Opitutia bacterium UBA4654 | reverse complement strand
GCAGAGGCAGCTCGACGCCCTCAAAAAAGTCCCGATGAAATGCGACAGAAAGGAAGTTGCGGGCAAAAAGGGCTTCAAGACCTACGTCCTTACAATCGACTGTGTCGGCAAGCCCGCCAAGGCGTACCTTACGATTCCCGAAAACGCCAAGGCGAAGTCGCTTCCGCTTTGGGTGAACGTCCACGGCTACGGCGTGAGCAGAATCAACCCTCCGTACAAGGACGGCTACATTATGCTTTCCGTCGCGCGCCACAGCTACGAGCTTGGGCAGAGCGACGAATACTACAAGCAGCAGAAGGTAAAGCTTGCGCGTTTCGGGCTTAACGCCGAAAAGAACCCCGAAAACAACTACTTCAAGTTCATGATTCTCCGCGACCTCCGCGCAATCGAATACGCCAAGACCCTCCCCGAATGGAACGGCAAAGACATTACGGTTTCGGGCGGAAGCATGGGCGGCTTCCAGTCGATTTTCATTGCGGCTCTCGACAAGGACATCACGCTTTGCAAGCCCACGGTTCCGTGGATGTGCAACCTCAATGCCGAGAACGAAGGCCGCCAGAAGTCGCTTTTCAAGCCCGCGTACACGCCCGCGGTGCTCTATTTCGACAGCACGAACGCAATCAAGCGCGTGAAGTGCCCCGTGGAAATCCTCGCGTACCTCGGCGACTACGTTTGCCCGCCCGCGGGAATCGCCGTTCTCTACAACAACGCGAACCCGAATACGAAAATCGTCTTCAAGCAAAACGGCACGCACGGCTACCGCTCGCCGTGGAAGAAGAATCCGACTTCCGTAAGGAAAAAGTAGGGCGAAAATCCCTCCGACGCGCGGACTCCCGCGCAAATCGGACTACGAAGAATCCCGCAAATTTTGCGGGATTTTTTTTGCGTCTAAAACACGGGGTGGAGGGGCTTGTCGGCAAAATAAATCAGAAGCACCAAGCCCGCAATCATCGCGGCTGTCGGAATCATTTTGGGTCGGGTGCCGACGCCCGATGCGGAATTCAGCAGAATCGCCCAAAGGGGGGTTGTGAGGGCGACCGCCGAAACGTACGCGGGATTTGGCGAATACATTGCGGAGACGTTCCCGCAGAAAATCGTCGCCGCGCTTGCAACCGCCATCATCGCGCCCGCAAAAAGCGTCCTCTTGGAAACTCCGCGCGTCGCCTCCCCCATGCCGCCGCGCAGAAATGTGTAAATAGAAAGGTTGGCGACGCCGCTGAAAAATATGGAGCACACGCAATAGTAGGTCATTGCGGAGATAAATTCGGCGTCGGTCATGATTTCCTTTCGGATAATCATCATAATCGCCAAGACGACGACCGCGGGCAGCATGTACGAAAATTCCCCGCGGGCGAAAATGCGTTTCGCCGAAAGGAAGAATCCGCCGCAGACAAGCGCGAGCGAAAGAGCTATGCCCGCAAAAGTCGCGGGAGACTCCGCAAGGGCGACGAACCTGCGCGGAAAGACAATCCACCAAAACACAAGCCCGAAGCCTATCGAGAGCACGTTTATAAGCGATGTCGAATTCGCCCCGTACCGCGCCGACGCCTCGTAGAGACGCGCGTTGTAGAACGTGGAGACAAGCCCCTCGGCGGCAATCAAAAGCCAGAAGACGCCGCTTTTGGGCACGGGCGCAAAAAACAGCGCGGGCAAAAACAGCAGCGCAACGCCTATCCCGCGCATGCCCGACATCAGCCGCCCGTCCACCTTGTACCGCTGGTTTATGAGCATTGTTATTGCGTTAAAAAACGCGAAAGCAAGACCTGCGGCAAACCAAATCATTTTCGGCTTATCGGACAATATCCGAAAAAATAAAATCGACGGAGAGCTCCGCGCCCGCCGCCGAAAAACAATCCGCCCTGCCCGACGCCTACAAATTAAGCCCGAATTGAAGACCGAGCACAACGGCGTCGCCGTATTTTCCGCCGCCCGTGTTCAGCACGTACTGCACGTTTGGCTGGACAAACGAAAACTTGTTTATCTGGAATTTGTAGTTCAGCTCGAAAATCGCCTCGTAAGAGCCGCGAATGTCGCCCGTATACTTGTCGGAAAACTTGCCGTAGGCGACGCCGAAGCAGAGGACGTCGTCCGCGCGCGACTCGAACGGCGCGTTGAAGAGCACGCCGCCGTTGACGAAAATCGGCATGTCGGCGAGGTTCTCGTAGGGGTCGTACTGGAACGCGCCCCAAAGAATCAGCCCGCGGAGGTCGCGCCACTTGTCCTCTTCGCGCACGATGTAGTAGGGTTCGTCCGCCTTGACTGGCCCCATGTTGTAGACCATGTAGTCCGCCTGCACGTACACCGAGCAGTTGAAGTGCGAGAATTTCGAGGGGTTGTCTATGTGCGGGGCGTTGTACCACGACGCTATCACGCCCGCCGAAATGTTCGCGGGCGACTTTCCGCTGCCGTCGTGGTTGAAGTCGCGCCCTATTTCGAAATTCGCGTTGACTCCGCCGCCGTTGAACGACCAGTCAAGCCCGTGCATGTCGTCCTGCTTCGCCGTGTTGATTTTATAGACGCCCGACTTTGCGTACGCGCCGTTTTTGTGCTCAACCTGCACATACGCAGCCCACGTCGAGCCTGGGTAGGCGGAAAGTTTTGTCTGCTTGAACGCGCCCACGGGGTTGCCGTCGAAAGCGTTGTTTTGGTAGAGCCAGTAGATGGGCTTCGACATGAAGTTGTCGCCCGCGGCGAAGCGGCCGAGCTTGAATGTCAAATGCCAGTCGGAGAGGAAATCCCTGTTGTATGCGGCGAAGAGCGACTGCAAGTTCAGCGTCTGCGAGCCGTAGTTTTGCTGCACGTTGAACGCGTTGCCGATTCTGTTTTTCGTAATGCTGTCGCCGAAACGCCACGCCCACGCGTTGCCGATTGTCCAGCCGTCGAGAGACTCGACGCCCGTGAGCTTGCGCAGGTCTATGCCCAAGCCGAGATTCACCGAGCTTGTGTTGCTTGCCCCGCGCGACATTCCGCCCGACACGTTCGACGCAAAGTTGCCCAAGTACGCGGCGGTCGGGACAATCCCGTTGTTTTCGGCGTAGCGGCGCGCGCCGTACATGTTCGCCAGCGCGTGGGGCGCGTTGAACCACTCCTGAAATGTAAGCTCGTGGAAGTGCCCGCCGCCGAGCGAGTCGTCGTAGTATTCCGAGCCTGTTTGGACGGGGGCGTCGGTATGTTCGTCGAAGTTGTTTACCCCGAAGTACTGTTTGGGTTCGGCAAAAGAACCGCATGCCGCCGCGACTGCCGCGAACGCCGCCAAGATTTTCCGTTTTTCCATGGAGTGTCCGTTCTGTTTGGGTTGTCGAAAAATTTATCGGAAAATGACGCCGCGCCGTAAATCACGCCTTGCGGATTGTGGCGATGGTGATTGCGGGCGTGCACATGAAGCGCACGGGTATGCGGCTCGTGCCCAAGCCGCGCGTGGTGTACGACGTTTTTCCGTCCTTTCGGTAAAGCCCCTCGACCGCGCCGCGCTCGAACTTCACGTTCTTTGCGGGGCGTATTCCGTGCGGCAGGCGCACCTGCCCGCCGTGCGTGTGCCCCGACAGCATGAAGCTCGCCGCTGGCGGAATCTCCCTGAAAACGTCGGGCGTGTGCGACATGAACACGACGGGCGCGTCTTTGGGAATGCCCGCGAACGTCGGGCGGTAGAAATAGTTTTGGGTGATTGCGTCGGCGATTCCCGCAAGGTGGAAGTTCCCCTTGGGCGTCTTGATTTCGAGGTTCGAGTTTTCGATAACGGGGATGCCCGCGTCGGCAAGCATTTTCCTGATTTTCTCCCTGCCGTAGTAGGAGTCGTGGTTGCCGAGTACCGAATAGACGCCGAGTGGGGCTTTCAGCCCGCTCAAATATTTGGAATACGTAGACATCGGCATTTTCGAGTAAAACGGGTGCCCGTTCACGAAGTCGCCCAAGAGCAGGATAATGTCGGGCTTTGCGGCGTTCGTCCGAGCCACGATGCGCCTGAGCCGCCAGTTTTCGGCGGGGCCCGCGCCCGCGTGAATGTCGGAAAGCACGGCGATTTTCAGCCCGTCGAGGTTTTTGTCCCACTTGGGGACTGCGATTTCGACGTTGTCGTAGTCGAGCATTATGTACGGTTCGACGACTATCCCCCACACCCACAGCGACAGGAGACACAAAACCGTTGCCACTTTCAACGCAAACTTCATTTTACTCGCGCCATTATCTTTGCTCTTTTTTATTTAGACAAGCAGAATATTCTTTTGTGCCCGAAAACGGCTTTTTGCGGAAATCGGCGATTAGTGAATTTTTTTCTTGCGCATTTGCGCCAAAATGTATGTGTTGTCTTACTTCAAATCAGGAGAGGTGGCGGAGTGGCCGATCGCGCTGGTTTGCTAAACCGGTGTAGGGATTTAAACCCCTACCGTGAGTTCGAATCTCATCCTCTCCGTGATTTGAATTATTTTTGGGCGGACGTTTCGGCGTCCGTCTTTTTTTGTTTTCGAAAGGCGCTGCGGATTTTCGGAGCGGGAGGAACTACAAAAGAAGCTCGAAATCCTCGACGTCGAGCATGCGCCCGAATTTTTCGCCCACACTGCGGAAGTGCGAGACTTTCACAAAGCCCAGCTTTTCGTGAAGTTTTACGCTCGGCGCGTTCCCCGCGGTAATGCACGCAACGAGGGCGCGGACTCCCCTGCGGCGGCACTCCTCCACAAGGGCGCGGGCAAGAGACTCGCCAATTCCGCGCCCGACGGAGTCGGGGGCGACATACACGGTGGTTTCGAGGGTGCGGGCGTAGGCGGCCTTTTGCTTCCACGCGTGGGCGTAGCAGTAGCCCGCTACTTTCCCGCAGTCGTCGAAGACAAAAAACGGGCAATGCGCCGAAATTTCGCGAATGCGCTCGGCGAAGTCGGGCGCGGACACGGGCTCGGTGTCGAACGTGGCGTCGCTTGCGGCGACGTAGCCGTTGTAGATTGCCGCAATCTGCTCGGCGTCGGAAATTTCGGCGGGTCTAATCATCGAAAGGATATTTAGGACATCGGCGCGCGGCTTATCAACTTAAAATTTGCGCGGCGGGGCGCAAAATATAATTGCGTTTTCGGGGCGATTGGACGATATTTTTGCGGAATGTTAGAGATGCCGCAACATAAACCGATTACGGTGCTGTTGGTGGACGACCAGCCGATTATCGGCGAAGCCGTCCGCAGAATGCTTGCCGACCAACCCGATATCGACTTCCGCTTCTGCGGGAATCCCACGGAGGCGTTGAAAACCGCCGAAAGCGTGTCGCCGACAGTCATTCTGCAAGACCTCGTAATGCCCGACGTGGACGGGCTGACCCTCGTAAAATTTTTCCGCGCAAACCCGAAAACGCGCGAAGTCCCCATCGTCGTGCTCTCGTCGAAAGAAGAGCCGGACACAAAATACCGCGCGTTCGAAAGCGGCGCGAACGACTACATGGTGAAATTCCCCGACAAGCTGGAAGTTGTTGCGCGAATCCGCTACCACTCCCGCGCGTACACCGCGCTCCTCGAAAGGAACGAGGCAATGCGCAAATTGCAGGAAAGCCAAAACGCCCTCAAAAAGGAGCTTGACGAAGCCGAACACTACGTCAAAAGCCTCCTGCCAGAAAAAATCTCGGACGCCGAAATTTCGACCGACTGGTACTTCAAAAGCTCGACGTCGCTCGGCGGCGACTGCTTCGGATACGGGAAGCTCGACGACGGCCGCTTCGCGGTCTACCTGCTCGACGTCTGCGGGCACGGGGTGGGCGCCGCGCTGCTGTCGGTCTCGGCGGTGAACGTGCTGCGCTCGCAGAGCCTTGCGGGCGTCGATTTTTCAAAGCCCGACCAAGTGCTCGCGGGGCTGAACGCAGCCTTCGACATGGACGGGCAAAACGGCATGTACTTCACCCTCTGGTACGGCGTCTACGACGGGAAAACCCGCAAACTCTCCTACGCTTCGGGCGGACACCCGCCCGCGATTCTCGTCGAAAACGGGCATTGGCAAAAGCTCATCACGGGCGGGCTTGTAATCGGCGGAATGCCCGACGCAAAATTCCCCTGCGCGTGCGTGGACGTTCCCCGCGGGGCAAAACTCTTCGTTTTCAGCGACGGCGTCTACGAAGTGGAATGCGCCGACAAGCACAGAATGATGACGGTGGACGAATTCGCCGACGAGCTTGCAAAACCCGCCCCGCAGGGGAAATCGAAAGTCGAGGCGATGGCGGAATTTTCCCAAAACGCGCAAAAATGCGAACAGTTCGAGGACGACTTCTCGCTCTGCGAATTCGATTTCAAATAGACATGAAAAAGACCTACGCCGCAAAATTCGACAGCCTCGACGAGCTTTTCGCCGATGTAGAGGCGTTCTGCGCCGAAAACCGCGTGGACGCGGCGTCGGCGTACGCGCTCAACCTCTGCCTCGACGAAATCTTCACGAACATCGTAAGCTACGGCTACAAAAACGACGGCTCGAAAAAAATAGAGGTCGAGCTTGCCGCAAGGGACGGCTTTGCGGAGGCCGCCGTGCGCGACACCGCGCCCGCGTTCAACCCGATTTCCGACGCCCCCGCGCCCGACACAAGCTCGGACGCGGAATCGCGCGACGTCGGCGGACTCGGAATTTTCTTCCTCAAAAAAAACATGGACGGCGTTTCGTACTCGCGCAAAAACGGAGTGAACGAGCTTGTCATGAAAAGGAGGCTCGCCGCGCAATGAACCTGCTCGACGTAAAAAACCTCGAAATTTCGTTCCGCTCGCGCGGAGTCCGCACGCTGGCGGTGAAGGGCATAGACTTTTCGGTGGGCGAAAACGAATCCGTGGCGATTGTAGGCGAAAGCGGTTCGGGCAAAACCGTGAGCGCAATGAGCCTTGCGCGCCTGCTCCCTCCTCCTCCGACATGCGAAACGAAGGGCGAAATACTCTTCGAAGGCAAAAACATCGCAAGCATGGACGACGCCGAACTGCGGAAAATCCGCGGACGCCGCATTGCGTACATTTTTCAGGAGCCGTCCACTTCGCTCAACCCCGTGTTCACGGTGGGCTTCCAAATCGCGGAGGCAATAAAGCTCCACTTCCCCGAAGAAAAAAACGTTAGGGAAAAAGTTGTGGAATCCCTCGCGGAGGTCGGCATACGCGAGCCAGAAAAACGCTACGACGCCTACCCCTACGAGCTTTCTGGCGGCATGCAGCAGCGCGTGATGATTGCGATGGCGTTGGCGTGCAAGCCGCAACTGCTCGTCGCCGACGAACCGACGACCGCCCTCGACGTCACAATCCAGAAACAGATTATAGACCTGCTAAAAAGCGTGCGGCAAAAGCGGAAAAACTCGCTGCTGCTCATCACGCACAACTTCGGGATAATCCCGCAGCTGTGCGAGCGCGTAATTGTGATGTTCCGCGGCGAAATCGTCGAGCGCGGCACTTGCGAACAGGTTTTGCGCAACCCCCAGCACCCCTACACCCGCGCGCTTATCAACTGCGTGCCAAGGCTCGGCAACCGCTCAAAGAAACTCGAACCGATTGACTATGACAAACTCTGAACCGCTGCTTAAAGTCGAAAACCTGACAGTCTCGTACACGCTCGGCGCGGGGCTTTTTGCGTCGTCGAAAGAGAAGTTCAACGCGGTGGACGGCGTGTCTTTCGAAATATCGAAGGGCGAAATCGTGGGGCTTGTGGGCGAAAGCGGCTCGGGCAAAACCACGACGGGGCGGGCAATCATACGCCTCGCGCCCGTTTCGGGCGGGAAAATTATCTACGGCGGTGAGGATATTTCCAAGCTTTCCGACCGCGCGTTCATGCCGTACAGAAAAAAAATACAGATGATTTTTCAGGACCCGTTCAACTCGCTCAATCCGCGAATGGACGTGTTCGAAATCGTGTCCGAACCCCTCGACATACACTTTCCGAAAATGTCGGCGGCGCAAAAACGCGCGCGCGTGGCTGAGCTGCTCGACACCGTGGGGCTTGCAAAAGCCCACATGGACAGGTATCCGCACGAATTTTCGGGCGGACAGAGACAGCGCATAGGAATCGCCCGCGCCCTCGCGGTAGAGCCGGAATTCATCATCTGCGACGAACCCGTAAGCGCGCTCGACGTCTCCGTTCAGGCGCAAATCGTAAACCTGCTCGAACGCCTTGCGAAAGACCTGAACCTTACACTGCTTTTCGTGGCGCACGACATCGCCGTTGTGGAATATCTCTGCGACAGAATGATGGTGATGACGCGCGGGAAAATCGTGGAACAGGGGAAGTCCGAAGAAGTCTGCGCACGCCCGCAACACCCGTACACACAGCGGCTGATTGCCGCAGTTCCGAAGTTCTGAGATGCGCAAAGGGTCGGGAAAATTTTTCGCTCGCGGAATACGCGCGGCACTCGCGGCGGCGTTCGCCGCATGTATTGCCGTGTCCGCAACGGGCTGCGGAAAGCGCGAAACGCCCGCCGAAACCGCCGCGCGAAACGGAATCTTGCTTGTGGGCAACGCCGCAGACCCCGCGTCGCTCGACCCGTCCCTCGCCACGGGAAGCTCCGAAATACGCATCTTGCGCGGGCTTTTCGAGGGGCTTGTCCGCGCCGACACCAAGACGCTCGAAGTGCGCCCCGCGGCGGCGGAATCGTGGACGGTCTCCGACGACGGGCTGACCTACCGTTTCAAAATAGACAAAAACGCGAAGTGGTCGGACGGCTCGCCCGTTTCCGCACGGGACTTCGAATACGCGTGGAAGCGCGCGCTAAACCCCGCCCTCGGCGCGGAATACGCCTCAATGCTCCACGCAATAAAAAACGCGCAGGCATACAACGCGAGGGAAATCGGCGACGCGTCGAAAGTGGGCGTACGCGCCATTTCCGACTCCGAATTGGAGGTGGAACTCGAACGCCCCGTGCCCTATTTCGAATCAATGCTCTACCACAGCGCGTTCTTCCCGCTTCCGCGCAAAACGCTCGAAAAATTCGGCGCGACCGACAGGCGCGACACCCGCTGGACGCGCCCCGAAAACATTGTCTGCAACGGGCCGTTCACGCTCGTAAAATGGAGCATTAACGACAAAATCTCGCTGAGGGCAAACCCGCACTACCGCGCAAGGGAATCGCTCAAACTAAAAGGCGCGGACTTTTTCCCGATTTCAAACATCAACACCGAAGACAGGGCGTTCTCGGCGGGACAGCTGCATATTACGGACTCCGTCGCGCCGTCGCGCCTGCCCGCCGCCCTCGCCTCCGCGCCGCAGACCGTCAGGCGCGACAAATGGCTCGGCGTCTACTACTACCTTTTCAACACGCGCCGCAAGCCCCTCGACGACCCCCGCGTGCGCAGGGCGCTCTCGCTTTCGATTGACCGCCGCGCAATCATAGACTCCTTCCTGAAAGCGGGGCAGGACGCCGCAGGGAACTTCGTTCCAGCGGGCTGCGGCGGGTACGTTCCGCCGCGCGGCGAATCCGAAAACACAGCCCTTGCAAAAAAACTGCTCGCAGAGGCGGGATACCCCGACGGCAAAAACTTTCCGCGCATAAGAATTTCCTACAACACGTCCGAACAGCACAAGCCGATTGCGGAGGCGGTTCAGCAAATGTGGCGCAAAAACCTCGGAATAAACGCGGAGCTTTTCAACCTGTCGTGGCCCGCATACCTTGCGGCGCGGCGCGAGGGAGACTTCGACGTCGCGAGGTCGAGCTGGGTGGGCGACTTCGACGCGCCCGAAAACTTCCTCGACCTCTTCCACTCCGCGAGCGGGCTGAACCACTGCGGCTATAAAAGCGCGGAGTACGACGCGCTTCTCGCCCGCGCGCGCTCCGCAAAAACGCGCCCCGAACGCATGCGCCTGCTCGCCGAAGCCGAGGCGAAAATGCTCGCCGACGCCCCCGTAATGCCGATTTATTTCTACTCGCGCGTCTTCCGAATTTCGCCGCTCGTGCGCGGCTGGGACGCCAATGCGCTCGACTACCACAACTTTTTGGG
>DHMA01000083.1:0-10128 GCA_002405555.1 Opitutia bacterium UBA4654 | reverse complement strand
CGACTACCACAATTTTCTCGGCGTAAGCCTCGAAGCCAAAGGGGGCGCAAAATGATACGCTATTTCGCAAAACGCCTGCTCGAAGCAGTCCCCGTGTTTTTTGCAATTATAACCGCGGTGTTTTTCATGGTGCGCTTCGTGCCGGGAGGGCCTTTCGACAGCGAACGCCCCGTGCCGCCCGAAACGCTCGCGGCTCTCGACGAATACTACGGGCTGAACAAGCCGCTCGTCCGGCAGTACGCGTCGTTCCTCGGAAATCTGGCGAGGGGAGAGCTTGGGCCGTCGTTCAAATACGGCGGGTGGAGCGTGGGGGAAATCCTCGCGGAAAAGGCGGCGGTCTCGCTCGAACTCGGCGCGTGCGCGCTGGCGGTTGCGCTCGTTGCGGGGCTTGCGCTCGGCTTCGCGGCGGCGGCGTTTTCGGGAACGAAATTCGGCGGCTTCCTTTCGGGAGTGTCGCTGTTGGGAATCTGCCTGCCGTCGTTCGTACTCGGCCCGCTGCTGATTATGATTTTTGCGATGAAGCTCGAATGGTTCAACGCAATGGGCTGGAACGCGCCGTCCGACATCGTTCTGCCATCAATCACGCTCGCGTTTTTCTACGCCGCGTGGATTGCGCGACTCGCCCGCAACGGCGCCCTCGACGAACGCCAGCGCGGATACGTGCGCACGGCTTTCGCAAAGGGCGCGTCGCGCGGGCGCGTGTATTTTGTGCACATTCTGCGCAACGCAGTTCAGCCCGTAGTGTCGTACCTCGGCCCCGCGGCGGCGGCGTTGCTTACGGGGTCGTTCGTGGTCGAGACAATCTTCCAGATTCCGGGACTTGGACGCTTCTTCATTTCGAGCGCGCTCGACAACGACTACACCATGATTATGGGCTGCGTTATGCTCTATTCGGCGTTCATTATCGGCTTCAATTTGCTGTCCGACCTCCTGCTTGCGGCGGTCAACCCACGGATAGCGCGGGAGATGAAAAAATGAGACACGGCGCGTTTTCAGACCTTCTCGGAAACATCGCCCGCGACAAAACCGCGCTCGCCTGCGCGGCGTTCATCGCGCTTTCCGTCGCGCTCTGCTTTTGCGCCCCGCTAATCGCGCCCTACCCCTACGAAGAGCAGAATCTGGCGTTGGGCTGCGCCGCGCCGTCCGCCGCGCACTGGTTCGGAACGGACGAGCTTGGGCGCGACATTCTAAGCAGAATACTCTACGGCGGGCGCGTGTCCTTTGCGGTGGGAATTCTTGCGACCGCCGTCGCCATGTGCGTCGGCGTGTGCTACGGCATGGTTTCGGGCATGGCGGGCGGAAAGACCGACGCCGCAATGATGCGCTTTGTGGACGCGGTGTACTCGCTGCCGTTTACGATTTTCGTGATTCTTCTGACGCTCGCGTTCGGACGCTCGATTTGGCTGATTTTCGTGGCAATCGGCGCGGTGGAATGGCTGACGATGGCGCGAATAGTGCGGGGCATCACTCTCGACCTGAAATCGAGACAGTTTGTGGAGGCGTCCGTCGCGCTCGGACAGTCGAAAATAAAAATCATGGCGCGGCACATTCTGCCGAACGCGCTCGGCTCGATACTCGTCTGCGCCGCGCTGACAGTTCCCAGCGTAATGCTCTTGGAGGCGTTCCTGAGCTTTCTGGGACTCGGCGTGCAGGCGCCGCTGCCGTCGTGGGGAAGCCTCGTGAAAGACGGCGCGGAGCACATGGAGGACGCCCCGTGGCTGCTGATTTTCCCCGCGTTCTTTTTCGGCGCAACCCTCTACGCGCTCAACCGCATAGGAGAATCGCTTTCGGGAAGGAGCGCGAAATGACGCGCGTT
The DNA here is from genome assembly GCA_002405555.1 of Opitutia bacterium UBA4654. Taxonomy (GTDB): domain Bacteria; phylum Verrucomicrobiota; class Verrucomicrobiia; order Opitutales; family Intestinicryptomonadaceae; genus Merdousia. The sequence goes on along the minus strand of DHMA01000083.1, from coordinate 8,312 downwards.
GCAATTATCGGCGGCGGCGCGGCGGGCATGTTCTGCGCGGCGAACCTTTCGCCCGAATTCGAAACAACTGTCTTCGAGGCTGGCGAATCCGCCCTGCGCAAGGTCTGCGCGAGCGGCGGCGGACGCTGCAATTTCACGAACGAAAACGTAGATACGGGCAATCCCGCCGACTTCTACCCGCGCGGCGGCGGAAGCCTGAAAAAGCCCTTCAAAAAGTTCGGCGCGGCGGACGCGCGAAAGTTTTTCGGGTCGCTGGGAGTCGAGTCGAAAGCGGAGGACGGCGGGCGCGTGTTCCCCGCCTGCGACAACGCCCGCGCAATAGCGGGCGCGCTCTACCGCAGGGCGGAGCGCAACGGAGCGAAAATCGAATTTTCCGCCCGCGTTTCGTCAATCGAAAAAACCGCCGACGGACGCCTTGCGCTCAAATACACGGGCGCGGACAAGGAGCCGTTCGACGCGGTAGTAGTGGCAGTCGGCGGAACTTTCGGCGGCGGCCTGAAAGAGTCGGTCGAAAGGTTCGGCATAAAAACCGTGCCGCCCGTGGCGTCGCTGTTTTCGCTCGAAACAGACACGGCAAAAGACCCCGCTTGGCGCGGCTTGGCGGGAATCTCGCTCGACGCCGAGCTTGCGTTCGCGCCCGAAAGCGGGCGCAAGATAGCCTCGCGCGGGTCGCTTCTGATTGCAAAATTCGGAATAGGCGGGCCTGCGACGCTCAAATTTTCGTCGTTCGGGGCGCGGGCTTTCGCCGAAAGAAATTACAGGTTCGACTTCCGCGCAAACTTCGCGCCCGATTTCGACGAAGCCGCAGTCCGCAAAACGATAGCCGCCGCCCGCGAAAAATTCGCAAAAAGAAAAGTCGCCAACGCGCCGCTCTTCGGAATACCGCAGAAGCTCTGGGAATTTCTGGCGGAAAAATCGGGCGCGGGCGAAACCGTTTTCGCAAACCTGCCAAAAAACGCCGAGCGCATGCTCGCCGAAAACGTGTCGGCATTGAAAATTTCGGCGACGGGAAAGTCGGCGCACAAGGAGGAGTTCGTAATGTGCGGCGGCGTGGACAGAACGGAAATAGGCTTCTCTTCGATGATGTCGAAAAAAGTCGGCGGGCTTTTCTTTTGCGGCGAATGCCTCGACATCGACGCAATCACGGGCGGATTCAACTTGCAGGCGGCGTGGACCGAGGCGAAAATCTGCGCCGATTTCATCAACGAAAAATTCACCCAATGCGCAAGTAAATGAAAATCAGTTAAATATTTTTCAACAAAAAGCTTGATTTCGGACGCAAAATTTACGATTATGACATCATAAAGAATTTCCTCCCCCCATCATATATAGATAGCGCGGCTTGAAGAACAACACTTCAAGCCGCGTCTTTTTTTTACATTGCCGCCGCCGCGCAAAAACGCATTTGTTTCCGCCCGCGCCGAAATAGCTGGAAAAATTTTCCGAAAGCTGAAATCATGGGCGGAAAAATTTTATGCCGCCGCCCGCGCGGCACAACCCTCCCCCACTCCATATGGAAGACAAAAAACCCAACATTCTGAAAAGACTTTATAACTGGACAATCTCCTGGGCGGAAAAGCCGCAGGGACTTTGGGCTTTGGCGGTTCTCTCGTTCGCGGAATCGTCGTTCTTCCCGATTCCGCCCGACGTCCTGCTGATTCCGCTGGTGTTCGGCGCGCCGAAAAAGTGGTGGAGAATCGCGGCGGTCTGCACGGCGGCGTCGGTTGTGGGCGGCGTTTTCGGCTGGTACATCGGACACGCGGCGTGGGGTGCTACGCAGTCGTTTTTCTTCGAGTACATTCCCGGATTCACGCGCGAGAATTTCGAATTCGTTGAGCAAAGCTACCAGAACAACGCATTTCTCGCGATTTTCGGCGCGGCGCTCACGCCCATTCCCTACAAAATATTCACGATTGCCGCGGGCGTCTGCAACGTGCCGATTGCGACTCTCGTTCTTGCGTCGCTTGTCGGGCGCGGCGGACGGTTCTTTGCGGTCGCGCTCATCGTGCGCATCGTCGGGCCGAAGGCGCGGGACTTTATCGACAAATATTTCAACATTCTCGCGAGCGCGTTTTTCGTGCTGCTGGTGCTCGGATTCGTCGCGGTAAAATACCTGATGAAATAGGCGTGGCGGAATCGGCTTGGCCTCGCTTTTTTCTTGTATAGCGCGGACAATTCCGCATAAATTTCGGGCATGAAAAAATCACTTGTCCTCGGCATAGACATCGGCGGTTCGGGCGTAAAAGGCGGAATTGTCGACATCAAAAAGGGCGAACTTGTCGGAGAACGCATGAGGATTCCGACGCCGAAATCGCACGAGCCGAAACTCGTTGTTGACGCGGTTTCGCAAATTGCAAAATCCTTCAACTGGAACGGAATCATCGGCTGCGGATTTCCGGGGGTGATACGCTCGCAAATCGTGGAGACCGCGGCGAACCTCGGCGGCAAAAAATTCGTGGGGACAAACCTCGCGCAGCTAATCGGCGAAGCGTGCGGCTGCGAAGCGTGGATTATCAACGACGCCGACGCCGCGGGGCTTGCGGAAGTCAAATACGGCGCGGGGAAAGACCGCGACGGCGCAATTCTCATGCTCACCGTGGGAACGGGAATCGGAACCGCGCTTTTCACCGACGGACACCTCGTTCCCAACCTCGAATTCGGACACCTCAAAATGCGCGACAAAACCTCGTCCAAAAACGTCGACGCCGAAAAGCTCTACTCCGACGCCGTGCGCAAAAAGCGCGACTACACTTGGCGCGTCTGGGCGGAACGCTTCAACAAATACCTGCAATACGTCCACGCCCTCTGCTGGCCCGATCTCATGATAATAGGCGGCGGCGCGGCGTCGAAAAGCGACAAATTCATGAAGTACATCGACGTCGAGTGCGACATCGTCTGCGCGAAGCTCGAAAACCGCGCGGGGATAATCGGCGCGGCGTACATGGCGTCGAAAATGCTAAAAAACAAAAAGCTCTAAACTGCGTTTTGCGGAATCGCAAAAAAGCGGCGCGACGGAATTTTTCGACGCGCCGCTTTTGCTTTGCCGAAACGCGTCGGCAAGCCCGCAAAGCCGCTACACTTTCAGGAAAATCTTCCGCCTGAACATAAACGAAAGCAGGCAGAAAATTATCGCGTACTGGCAGAAATTGATAAGAAGCGGATAGTAGTTCACGCCGCCGACAAGCAGAAACGGCTTCAAGCCGTAAAGCAGCGATTCGGGAACGGAGCGGAAATTCACCACCGCCGAAACCACATACGCAAAAATCGAATTCATGCCGTATATTTTCAGCCACGCAAGGCTTTTGAGCCAGCCCCTGCAATCGACGGCGTAGTGGAAAAACGCCATTGCGAGCATGCACAAACCGCCGCTGTAAAGGGTCATGGAGCTTGACCAAATCTTTTTGATAATCGGCATCTGCAAGCCGAGCAGCAGCCCCGCGGCAATCAGCGCGAGCGACAGGGCGAACATTTTTTTCGCGTTTCCCGCCTTGTTTTCGCCCGTCATGATAACGCCCGCAAACGCCCCCAACATCACCGTTGCCGCAAAGTTGAGCGAGCTTACAATCCAAGTGTAATGGTAGTATTTGCTGAACGACCATTCGCCGTTCGACCACGACACGCCGTCGCGCCACCTGCCGAGAACCGCCCTGTCTACGCGTTCGGCGAAATTTCCGTCGGGCGTAAAATCTCCGCCGAAAGTGAGCATAAGCCAATACGCGGCGAACAGAAGCGCGAACGCCGCAACGCGCCCGCGCGTCTTGAAGTTCAGAAACACAATCGCGGTTATGAAATAGCCCGCGCCTATCGCCTGAAGCGTGTTCGAGTAGAGCCTGAACCTGTGGACGTCGAGCGACAGCAAGCCGCCCTGCACAACCATTCCCAGAACGAAAAGCAGCAAAACGCGCCTGAAAATCCGCAGGTACGACTTGAACGACGTGTCGTACTTGCGAAGCGAAAACGGAATCGCCGCGCCCGCCATGAAAAGGAAAAGCGGCATTATGACGTCAAGAAAGCTGAAACCCTCCCACGCGCAGTGCGAAAGCTGCGTTTTCAGAAATCCGCCGACAGCCGTTTGGGCGAGCGCGGTTTTCGACAAAATCCAAATGAACAGCGGTTCGAGCGCGACCAGAAAAAAGATGTCCAAGCCCCGCAGAATGTCGAGCGAGTCGAGGCGTTTTGAAAGTTGCGGGCTTTGCATTTTCCGTCTCTTATCGGGTTCGCGGAGGGGCTACCAAGTCGATTTTGGGTCAACCGTCATACGGACTTTCGGCGACGACTTCTTCACCTCGTCGACCGCCCATTTTTGGACGGTCTGCCATGTGCCGGCAGCGGGCATGTGGCGCGCCTCCTCGTTCGTCCAGAGCCGCTTTTCGCCCTTGATATTGTTGTAGGCGGCGTAGCTTGAAGTCGGCTCGCAGACGTCGTCGGCAAAGTTTATGAGGTACATTGTCTTTCCCTTGATGCGGGCGGCGAAATTCACGGCGTCTACATAGCGGGCGGATTCGACGGCTACTTTGTTGTAGTTGCCGTTTTTGTCGAGCTTTGTGTAGTGCGGCCAGCCCGAAGTTCTGCCCGCGACGGGGCCGCTGTGGTCGCATATCGCGGGATAGCCCGCAACGACAATCGACACGCGCGGGTCGAGACCGCCCATGGCAAGCGCCTGCCCGCCGCCCTGACTTCCGCCGCAAACGACGAGGTTTTTGCCGTCCCACTGCGGCTGGGCGACGACAAAGTCTATCGCGCGCATGTCGCGCATGAAAAGCGTGCGGAAGAAAAGACCGTCGCGGTCTTTCCAGTCGCCGATGTGGTAGTTTTTGAGCCTGCCCGCTTTGAGGTCTTTGTAAAACTGCGCGGGCTTGCCGTTGGGAAGCCCGTTTGCGTTGAAGTCGAACGCGAGAAATCCGCGCTTCGCCCACGCCACGACCCCGTTGAAATTCGACCCCCTCACGCCCCAGCCGTGGGTTGTGATGATTGCCGGCAGCGTTCCCTTTTCGGCGTTTTCGGGGTACGCCAAGTAGCCGCTGAGCTTGCCGTTGAAAGTGTCCGCCTGAATGTCGAAAACCTTTATTCCGCCGACCGACTTCACGAAAGTCGCCTTGGCGTTTGCGGGAATTGCCGCAAGGATTTTCTTTTGCTTCGCCCAGTACGCGTCGAAGTCGTCGGGCGCGGGGAGGCTCGGCTTGATTTTAAGCGGTTCGAAAGCCGCGCCCGCGAGCATATCGACGGTCTTCTTTTTGCCGTCGGCAAGGGGAATTTCGGCGCGCATGCGGCACTTCAAAAAGCCCGCCTCGGAAAGTTTGCCCGACGCCCTGAACACGCCCTTTTTCGTCTTGCCCTGCGACGTGTTGCCCATGTTCACGGTGTCTTTTGTGATTTCGGAGCGCACGTCGATTCCGTCTACGGGCTTGCCGTCTTTCGTGATATAGAGCGCGAACTGAGCGGTGTCGCCGATTTTGTATTCGGAACCGTCCTTGACTGCTTTCAGGCGGAGCGTGTAGCCGCCCTCGGTTTTGGTTTCGGCAAAAAGCGACGCGCAGAGCAAAGCCGCGAACGCCGCCGCAAAAGTTTTAAACGTAAATTTAAGCATGATAGTTTTTATTCAATTAAAACATCTGAAACCCGCTCCCCGCGGACTCCGCAAATACGAGACGGAAAGTACCGCAACGCCCCGCCGATGTCAAGGCGGATAACGCTTAACTTCCTTGACAACGCAAGCCGCTAAAAAATATAATTCCGCGCTTTAACAAACACAGACAATGCAAGCAATAGTCTTCCCGCCCTACCAAAACTGCGACAAACCGCAGCTTTCGGACGTACAGAAAAAAATTCTGGAGCTCAAAGAAAAGCGCAACGCCGTAATTCTGGCGCACAACTATGTGTGCGACGAAATCCAGCAGATAGCCGACTATGTAGGCGACTCGCTCGGGCTCTCGCGCGAGGCGAAGAAAACCGACGCCGACGTCATAGCGTTCGCGGGCGTAGACTTCATGGCGGAAACCGCGAAAATCCTCAACCCCGACAAGACCGTCGTCCTCCCCGACCACGCCGCGGGCTGCACCCTCGAAGAGCTTTGCCACCCCGCCGAACTTGCCGTCTTCAAGCGCGAGCACCCGAACGCGATAGTGATTTCCTACATTAATTGCAGCGCGGGCGTAAAGGAGCTGAGCGACATAATCTGCACAAGCGGCAACGCCCTCGACATCGTAAAACAGATTCCCGAAAATCGGGAGATAATTTTCTGCCCCGACCAGCACCTCGGCTCGTGGATTGTCGAAAAGACGGGGCGCGACCTCATTCTGTGGCACGGCTACTGCTGGGCGCACACTCAGTACAAGGCGGACGAACTGCTTGCCCTCAAACGCGCGTTCCCGAACACGCCGCTCGTCTGCCACCCCGAATGCCCCAAGGCAGTGCGCGACACCGCCGACTGCGTTTGCAGCACGGAGAAAATGATTTCGTACTGCCGCGAACACCCAAGCGACAAATTCATAATCGCGACCGTCGTCGAAATGATACACCGCCTCCGCCGCGAAATTCCGAACAAGACGTTCATCGCCGCCCGCGCTTCGGGCCGCCCCAGCCAGCACTGCAAAAACATGCTCATGAACACTCCCGAAAAGCTCCTCGCGTGCCTCGAAAACCTCGAACCGCGCATCGAACTTTCGAAGGAAGTCATGGACAGGGCGCGCAGACCCATCGAAAAAATGCTCGAAATGTCGAAATAAATCGGGCGTCCGCAAACTTGCTAAAAGGAAATCCCGACCGAATAAAATTTCGGTCGGGATTTTTCATACACACATTTGGGATAGAAAAAACGGGATTCCCCGCGCGGCTATTTTTCGACGATTCTGTTGCCCGAAAAATCGCAGTCGGAATAGTCGCCGCGCTTTGCCAGCACGCCCGCGTTCGGCATATAGGGCGACTTCACAAAAGTGTTGTTTACAATCTTTATGTTTTTGCCGCTGCGGACATAGAAGCCGCCCCTGTACCACTTGTCCTTGTCGGCGACAGACAGCGTGTCGCGGGCGTTCTCTATTCGGTTGTTTCTGAAAATCACGTTTTCGCACGCCGACACAACCGCAACGACTCCCGCAGTCTCGTAGAATTTGTTGTTTTCGAAAAGCGCGTTCGTAATCACGGGCGTTTTCGGCTCTTTTGTTGACGGGTCTTTTTCGATGTACGCGGAAATCTGAATGTCCCGCGCAAAGCCGTGCGATTTTATTCCGCGCAAGTTCGAGTTTCTGAACGTGCAGTTGCGCACAACGACGTTGTCCACGCCCGTGCCCTCGCACCACTGGTTGAAAGTGTAGCCCGTTTCGAGCTTCAACGCGCCCATTTGCTCGCGCTCGAAAAGCGTGTTTTCAATCAGAACGTCCTTTGCGAGAATCAGCAAGCCGCGGCAGCCGTGGCGCACGAATTTGCAGTCGCGCACGATGATGTTGCGGGTGTCGAAGCGCGTGTTGAAGCAGACGAAAATTCCGTTCGGCGAATCGGGAAGCGGCTTGTCGAAAGCAATGCGCTCGCCGTCGATTGAGGCGATTTTCCCGACGTAGCCCGTGGGAGTGTAATCGCCGTCGCGCAGGGAGATTTCGTCGCCGACGTTCGCGTCGAAGAACGCAAGCCCGCGGGCGTTTGCCGATTCGAGCGTCTTTTCGCCGACTTTTTTCATAACGAAAGAGCGGTCGTGGAAATTGCCCACGTCGTCGGTGCCCATCGAAAATTCGCAGCCAATCATCTTCATGAATCCGCGCGAATTGGCGATGTGGTGGTGGTCGGCGGAGCACGACAGAGCGCGGCGAGGGTCGTCGGGCGGCATGATTTTCACGTTGACGTACTGCCAAAACTGCTGTTCGCCGTCCACTTGGAACGCGTGCCCGCGGCACGAGAAAATGCGGATATTTTCAAGCGTCAGGTGGCGGTTGGCGAACATGTCGAAGGCGTTTTTGCCGTAGTAGTAGTGAATGATTCGGTACGGCAGGTCTTCCCTAAACTGCTTTACCCTTTCGGCGGCGGCTTTCGGCGCGCCGATTGTCCAGTAGTTGAAATATATGCGGATTGTGTTCGGCGAAATCCACTCGTTGGGGAATCCCGACGTGCCCTCGCCCGCGCCGAGCGGAGCGGGGTCGCCGCCCCAGACGCCCGCCGCGTCTTCGGCGAGCGCGCTGAAATCGGCGCGGTACGGCGTGATGACAACCGTGGGGGTCTTCCTCCCGTAGGTCGGGTACTTTTCGTACTGGAAGAATTGGAAATCGACGTACGGATTTGCGGGGTCGGCGTTGCGCCCGACGACTTTCGCGAAACCCGCAAGGGGG
>DHMA01000140.1:2474-2851 GCA_002405555.1 Opitutia bacterium UBA4654 | reverse complement strand
CTATTTTTCGGGCACACATCAGGGCCTTCCTTTTCGGCGGTTTTTATTATGCGTTTCGTTTCGTCGAGTTTGAGCGGTACAATTTCCCTTTCGACGACTTTCCTTCGCTCGATTCTCTTTATCGGATTGGCGTCGCACCACTCTCGGCGGAGGGCGAATTCGAAAAGCCCGTGCAACATTGTTCGGGCTTTGTTGTGCTGGCTGGGCGTGGCAAACGCTTTCAGCCATTCCTCGCATTCGGCTACGGTAATTTCCGAGAAATAAAGCCCGCCGAGTTCGGGGTTCACCCGCAGCATGCGGTTGCCGATACAACGGATGTCGCGTATTGAATCGGGGCGCAAATGACTTTTGCTTTTTAAATACAGCGCAAAGCCGTC
>DHMA01000140.1:0-2446 GCA_002405555.1 Opitutia bacterium UBA4654 | reverse complement strand
TAAAGCCGTCGGCAATCGACATCTCCTTTGTCCGAATATTGCGAAGCCCCGTCGCGATTACTTTCAAGACAAATTGCGCGTCCGTTAATGTCGAATCCGTCGGCTTTGCGTCCAAGATATTTCTGACGAATCTTGCCGAATCGAGAAGCGAGATTTCCGTCCTGCCCAAAACTTCCTTTGCTGAATCGAATATTGTGTCCATCGTATTTGAAATACGAATGTCAACTCAAAAAAATCAAATAACTTTTGAATCATTCGACAATAACCACATGCAAAAAAACCGCTTGTTGCAAAAATAAATTTCGGGCGTTTTACGCTCGGTTGCGATTTTCGCAATCGCTCGAAAATCAAGCCATTGCAAAATTTGGGAAGCATTCGTATTTCAAATACTACGTTCAAACGCAATTATGTTAGGGCGTATTGTATATATTTTTTCTTGGGTGTGCTGCGCAAAGGCGGCGCTTCTGTGCCAAAACGCTTTTTGCGCGCCCGTTTTCGGTTCGATGTCTTTTGAATGCGCTCCCGACGGCGATTCCGTCGTAAGCTTTCCCGTCAGCCGCATTCCCGCCGCTTCCGGCGTAGTGGAATCTGTTGACGCGGAGTCTCTTATGATAGTTTCGAAAGACGCTTTGTCGGGAGGCGAAAACGCGTTTGTGTACGATTCCGCCGCCAATCCCGACCACTATTATTTGAAGTTTACCTCTGGCGCGCTCGAAGGCGCGTGGTTCGACATTTCGGCGAATACAAGCCAGTCCGTTTCCGTAAAAATCGGCGCGAACGACATTTCGTCGGTCGAAAAGGGCGACTCTTTCGAAATCATACCGCATTGGACTCTTAATTCCCTGTTTCCGAACGGCGGCGTTTTAAAGAAAAACGACGTTCCCGCAAAGGGCGTAAAATGCTCGATTGTCGCAAAATATACATACTACGACGAATCGGGAACTTTGGTTGTGCCCAAAGGCGTCAACAACGCCTACCAGAAGTTTTTTTATTACAGACAGTACGGAAACGATGTTGGGTGGCGCGAACGCCGCTCCGGAAATCTCGATTGCGGCGACCAGATAATAGAGCCGAATTCGTTTATAATTTTGCGCCACTTTGAAGAGGGCGAGCCGGCAACGCTTAAAATTTCGGGCTGTGTGCCGCAGTGCGCGACCGCCGTGGAAGTTGTCGGTTTGTCCGATTCCAATCAGGAAAACTATGCCGCAATGCCGTCGTGCTGCGACATTTCGCTTAGTTCGTTGACTGCTTCGCTCGTGGACAGCGGGCTTTTCGCCGCATCGACCGGCGCGGTGCGCCCCGCCGACGCCCTCCTGCTTTACGACAATTCCGCGTTCGACAAATACAAAGCCCCTACCGAAACCTTTTTCTATTACGCGGGCGCGCTTTCGCCGAAAGGCTGGTACAAAGTCGGCAGCGGTTCGCCGTCCCAGAGAAAAGCGGACGACTATGTTTTAAAGGCGGGAAGCGCGTTGGTTATCCTGAAAAAATCGGACGGCACGGACACCTTTTTAAGAATAAAATATAAACCACCATATATAGCCAAATAGTATGAAAAAGGTAATTGTAATGTTTTTAATGCAGGCGTGCACGTATGCCTCGTATGCCACTTTTACGGCTTATCTGACGGCGGGGTTCTTTTACGATACCGACGGCGTTGCGCTTAAAAGCGGGAAGGCGGCGTGGGTTATAGACACGCAGGCTTCGGACTTTTCCGACTTCGAACTCAAAGCGGGCAGCAAGTTCGAAATAGGAAGTTTTCTCGGCGATTCGAACCGATACTTCGTTCTCGACATCGCCGATTTGGATTTGGCGATTGCCTACCTTTCAAAGGACATAAACCTCGAAATAGAAAACCCCTTTAAGGCGGGCGATACGTTCGCGGTTGTCTGCTGGACGAACGAAAACGACAGCGTCGAGATAGATTCGGATACAATCTACACGTTTTACAGCGACTTCGACTGGAAGATTCCCCAAATATTGACGAGCTTTGTGGACTTCGAAGTTTTGAGCGAGGGCTTGGGCGGCAAAATGCCCGAATACACTTTGACGCTAAACAGAACCGCAATTCCCGAACCTTCAACCGTTGCGGTTTTTGCGGGCGCGACGTGTCTTGCCGCCGCTCTTGTCCGAAGAAAGGTCGGGGCGTAGGCGGTGAAGCGGCTTGCCGCATTTTTGCTTTCGGTTTCGGCAGTGCTTGCAAACGCGACGCCCGCCGTAAGCCAAAGATACGCAATAAGCGCGGCGTTTTGCCTCGACGGCGACTGGACGCTTGTCGTTCTCGACAGGGCGACGGGCAAAAAAGTTAAGATGAACCCGCGCGCTCCCCGAAAAACTGTCGGCGGTCTGCGTCTGGAATCATTCAATCCGTCGGGCATCACGGCGGTAATTCGGACGGAGGAGGGGCTGTTCACCGTGAAATCCGCCAATCCGTCGGCAAAGAGCG
>DHMA01000182.1 GCA_002405555.1 Opitutia bacterium UBA4654 | reverse complement strand
CGCGAACCCGCTCCCGCCCGCGGATTTTCAAAACCTCTTTCCGTAGCGGAAAAGCCCGCGTTTTCTCCCGCTCTTTCGGCCGAACAAAAACCGCCCGCGCGCGAAATTTCCGCGCTTGCGCCTGCCGCGCGCGGCGTTCCCGAACGCGCAGACGCGCCGCGGAAATCTGCAATAGCCGCAGTCGCCGCAGAGTGGCGCTACATAGGCTGCCTGAAAAAACGCTTCGCAATTTTCGAGACTGCAAAAGGGCTTGTTTTAATGTCGATTTCCGCCGCCCTCAAACGCGTCAGATACGAGGAGATTTTGGCGGGGCTTCGCGGCGGCAAAGTGGTGTCGCAAAACCTGCTGATACCGCTGCCGCTGAAATTCGAGCGCGGAGACGACGAGTATTTTTCGGCAAACAGAAAGGCGTTCGAAACCTGCGGGTTTGTCGTCGAGGATTTTGGAAAATCGTTTTACAGAATTTCCGCCGCGCCCCTCTGGCTGAAATACGGCGACATCGAAAATTTCGTGCGCGACTTCGTCGAAATTGCGCGCGAGGAAAACCGCACCCTGCGCAAGTCCGCGCTGTCGGACGAAAATTTCGCGCGGTCGCTCGTGGGCAGATACGGCGCGGCGGACTTCACATGCACCGAAACCACCGCGACCGAACTTCTGGCAAAACTCCTTTCGGGAAATTCGGGCGCGTCGTCGCCCGACGGCAAGCCAACGCTCAAAGAAATCTCCGACGCCGAAATTCTGCGCATGTTCCAAATGTAGCGCCTTTGCCGCCGGCGGAATACCTCCGCGCAGAGCCGCGCCGCATGCCGAAAACGTCCGCAAACCGCTTGCGAACGCGGGAATCAAAACGCATCTATAAATAATAATACTGAATAGTTTGTATTTGGTTTTCGCACTCTGAAAAACGCAAAAAAAAGACGCCCGAACGGAAACTGATTCGGACGCCTTTTTTTATGTCGTCTCACGACGACCGCAACACTACAACAACACTAATACAACTATACACACGCTTTCTATATCGGACGAAAAATTTTCCCTTAAACGGATTTTTCAAAACTTTAAATTTTTTCTTTCGGGACGATTAAAAAAATACCGCCGACACGCGCGGATATTAAGCAATATAAAAAGATGTATAATATAAAAAATAAGTTGTCGTGCTCGGCGGCCGCCGCGGCATGTTTTGCAATCGCGGCGTTCGCGGACGCGTCCGCAGAACCCCTCCCGTTCGGGAATTTCGGCTTGGATTCGCTCTCCGAGTGCGTCTCGAAATTCCAGTCCGACGTTAAAAACGAAACGGGCTTCAAGCCCTTCTTCGACTACTACGCCGTTCTTCTTACAAACCCCTACGGCGGGGCGGAGCAGGGCACCAACTACACCCACGAAATGATTTACGGCATTACCGGAGACCTCGAAAAAGTTGTCGGCTGGAAAGGCGCAACGCTCGTGGTTTCGGGCGCGTACAACGCGGGCGGAAATCTGTCGAACACGATAGGAAATTTTTTCACCGTGTCGGAGTCGTCCGTGGTTGACGGCGGCATGTTCTTCGAACTCTATCTTGCGCAGAAAATCGACTTGGCAAACGGCGATTCCGCAACCGTGCGTCTGGGCAGAATCGCAATGGCGGACAGCTTCGACTCGCTCCCGATTTTCGGCAGCCTCGTAAGCGGCGCGTTCGACTCTACGCCCGCGTCGATGTTCGGCAACAGCCCGTTCACGTCGTCGCCCGTCGCGACTTGGGGTGCGAGCGTCAAGTACGAGACCGTCGAAAATCTGAGCTTCTGCGCGGGGCTTTACCAAATTCCGCAAAACGTGCAGTCAACTACATGGAGCGGAACCGACTGGCGCATACAGTCGGACGACGGCTATATGGCGATGTTCCAAATTGCGTGGAACCCGACATTCTGCGCGGAGTCGGACGGTTCGGGCGGACTTTCGGGAACATACCAAATCGGCGCATGGTTCTTCGGCGGCTTCGACATGCCGTACCTCGACGGCAGCGCAGGCTCGCGCGGCAACGGCTACGGATTCTACGCGCACGGCCAACAGCAAATTTGGGTCGAAAGGGATAATCCGAACAAGTACGTCGCGGTTTTCGCGGGCGCGCAGGTCGCGCCGGTAAGCTCGATTTCGACAATGCCGCTAATGCTCTACGCGGGCTTCCAGTTGCAGGGCTTCGTTCCGAAAAGGGAAAACGACGGCTTGTGCGTCGCCCTCGCAAACGGGTGGTTCAGCTCCGAACTTAATAAAGTTCAGGAGGCGACATACGAAAATATGATAGAAATAACATACGTCATGCAATTAAACGAAAATATATCAATACAGCCCGATTTTCAGTATATAATGCGACCCTACGGCAATACGGGAATCGACGATGCCCTTGTGGTCGGCGGACAACTGATAGTATCGTTTTAGCCCGACTGGGGCAAAAAAGCCCCGCAACGAAAGAAAGACGCAAACGGATTATAATAACAGAAAGACATTTAAGAGGGCGAGACTGGGAGATGAAAAATTTTTTAAAATTTCGCATTGACAAGCCCCCTCTAAAATGTATGTTAAAGGGCATAATATTTTAAACCACTGGGGTGGTAGTTCAGTTGGTTAGAACGCCTGCCTGTCACGCAGGAGGT